>JBILXG010000006.1:0-15236 GCA_044369465.1 Candidatus Planktophila sp. | reverse complement strand
GTTGTCGAAGGCCAACCAGCAGGAACTCCCGTTGTGCAAGCAGTCAATGCCTATGGATTCTCAAAGCCAGCGGCATCAAACAAAAGTTATACAAAGGCCGAACTAGCAACTGTTGCATCCACAGAGAACCGCGCAGTACAAGTACTCCAACTCAGTGACTTGCACGGCGCAATCGAAGCCGGTGGTTCATTCGGAGCAGCGGGTCTTGCAAGGAACTGGGCGGCAGATCGCGCAGCAAATGTTGCAACTGTTGCTCTCTCATCCGGAGATAACATTGGTGCAGCGCCACCTATCTCAACAGAGTTTGAAGAACTTCCAACAATCGAAGCTCTCAACCTTGCAAAACTTGATGTTTCTGTTCTGGGTAATCACGAGCATGATCGCAATCTTGATCACTTCAATAAAGTAGTTGGAGCATCTGATTTCCAGTGGGTAGTTTCAAATTACAACCCAGATTCATTGGGAGCCATGAAGTCAGGCGCTAAGAGCGTAAAGAACTACACACTGATTGAGCGCGGAGGCGTCACAATCGGCATCGTTGGCTCAAATACACCAGAGACAATCGAGCAAGTTTTCCCAGGAAACCTCGATTACAAGGATTCATCCGGTGCAAAGAAGACCATCACAATTAATCCAGGCGTTGCCGGCATTAATAGTGCGATCAAAGAGGCAAAAGCTGCTGGTGCAGAAATGGTCATCGCGCTCCTTCACCAGGGTTGGTTGGAAAACGCCGATGGGAAAGCTAAGGGCGATCTCAACACCTTGGCATCACAGATCAAGGGTGCTGTCGCAATCTATGGTGGCCATAGCCATCAGACATTTGCATCAGTAATTCCAGGATCTGCTCGAGTTGCACCAATTGTTTTGGGTCAGACACGTAACGCAGGCGTTGAGTACACACGCACACAAATCTGTATGCGTGGAGACAAAGTTGTTGGTCACTCAATCCAACACGTCCTTAAGGCTGCTGCGCCAACAATTAACACTGGTGTTGTCAGCACAGTCACCACACAAGATGCAACCGCTGCGGCGATGGTCAAGAAGTACAAAGACCAACTATCAGCAAAGCTTGATGTAAAGATTGGTCAAGTATCAGCAACCTTCCCGCGCGGTGGTACTCCAGCTGTTGAGCGTTCAGGTGAAACACCAATGGGTAACTACATTGCAGACCTCATGCGCGCTAAGTACAAGACAGACTTTGCAATTCAAAATGGTGGTGGAATCCGCGACACATTCCCTGCCAGAACATACATACCAGCAGCAACTGGTCTTGTTCGAACAGGAACTGGTCCGCTTGATGTCACACTCGGTGATGCATTCACAGTCTTCCCATTCGGTAACCAAGTTGCGACAACCGTTGTAACTGGTGCAAACCTATGGAAGGCACTTGAAAACGGAGTTGGCGGAAACTATCCAGGAGATGGACGATTCCCTCAAATATCTGGATTCAAATTCACCTTCGATGCATCAAAGCCAGTAGGTAGCCGCGTAGTTACAGTTACCAAACTTGATGGAACTGCAATCGCTAAGGACAGCAAAGAATATTCACTTACAACTCTAGATTTCTTAATCTACGGTGGAGATGGATATCTCAATGTCTTCTCACCAGCACAAGCTAAGGTCAAAGGCGCACTACTAGATATTTTTGTAGATGCACTTAAGGCTGATATGGCTGCTGGAAAGGTGACACAAGTTCCAGTCGCAGATGGCCGAACAAAGAAGGTCGGCTAACTCGCTAGATTAAGGAAAGGGCGCTCAAGAAATTGAGCGCCCTTTCTGCTTTTCCCTTGAGCCCGCATTTGGGCGAGTTTAGAAAAACGGGTACTATGAGCGCTCACAACTGAATATGCGTGCGTAGCTCAACGGATAGAGCATCTGACTACGGATCAGAAGGTTAGGGGTTCGAATCCCTTCGCGCGCACGAGTTAAGCCTTTGGTGCCTTTCACACCAAAGGCTTTTCTTTTTCCTTTATGACTTGAATTAGCGTTTTCACGACTGGTCAAGCGAGGGCTCGGAACGAGAGTTTAGGGAAAGATTCACCTATGAACTTTTCAACTCGGTCTAAGGGCTTTCAATTCATTGTGACAGCGATTGCATCTCTATCTTTGACGTTAGCGATCGTCCCTAGCGCAAGCGCTGATTCTTACAATCCGTTAGATACGCCTCTCGAGAAAGATACTATTTTAAATTATGTCGTAGAAAACGGAAGTATGGAGAGAAATAGTTATCTAGCTATCATGCCTCCTGCAGTCACATCTGCGACCGAAACCCGTGCCGATAAGTGGAAGTGGTGCACTGGATTAGATGATCCGATTTGTGATCCAAAGAACAACCCATCAATATTAAAAGCTACCTCGATCCTCGGTCCGTGTCTCTCTGCTACAGAAGAGAATTGCATTGATTCCCTTGAAATAGGAATTGGGGAAAAGTTAGAGAAGGCCACCCTAATCCGCGTAACTGATGGAATTACTTTTCCAGCAGATAGCCGCTATAACTATCCTGGAAGTTCTAATATCTCTTTATGGAAAACACCATCGTCAGCGTTGTCATTTGCTGTGATGCCACGCTTGCAACTCTATTTTCAAAATGGAAAATTTGGCGAGGGCGATTTATTCACAGATGTGATTCCATATAAAGAGAAGACTGGCGATTATTCACAGATCCGAATCAATACAAGCCCAGATGCAACCCCAAATAATCGTTATATCTTTGCGCCACATTCGACGTACTGTGTTTTTGAACAAGATGGGATCTGTGGCATAGCTCAGGACTTCGAGAGTAATACTCGGATAAAAATAAAACTTCGAGTTTCAAAGATTGTGGGCGGCTGGTTCCAAGGACGTCTCAATGATCCAACCCTTGATGTCAATAGTTTTTCAACAGATAACAATCTGCTCATGGTGGAAGCTTCACCGGTCACTGTTCCGCGAATGGCTTTGGTAGTAAAACCATCAGAGTTTACTGATCAAGAGAAAATATGGGCCGTGAACTTTGGTGGAGGAATTTACACTGGACCACAAGCTGGAAATCCAAAGGATTCTTTCGCTTTTCTTGATTTCTATCGAACTCGAGTAAAAGATACGACGGTTGGCTCAAACACCTTCTGGAATTTCAGCACTACTTCATGGGGAGATGGCAGCCAGTGCCTTCAGGATAAGAACAAAATCCTGGGAATCGTTACAACAAATGCGTTGGCATACGATGGACAATCTCCATCCTTTGTTGATGGCGCGCTCAATTATCGAGTTGCAGGACTCCATTTAATGCCAGATGGAAAAACACCAGTCCTAGGTTCATACAATCTAGTAATGCGTAGCGAAGTTGCACGCTGTCTCTATGGATTTACCAATGCTCCAATACAGGCGACAGTTTCAATTATTGGTGGAGAAAATGCCAACGTTGCGACAACCGTGTTGGGTGAGCGAAATGGTTGGCTGAGTATGGCTGCGGGTGGATTTACCTTTAGTACAAAGACAATTCAGGTAAAGCTAAGTCAAGAGAAAGCCGTCGTCACTACGCCAAAGCAGACGGCAATCAAGACAACCATTAAGTGCGTAAAGGGAAAAGTCACCAAGAAAGTTACTGCGGTAAAGCCGAAGTGTCCTTCTGGTTATAAGTTATCCAAGTAGAACTAACCGAGTAACGGACGAACTTCGACCTTACGATTGCACGCCTTAGATCCTTCATGGGCTAACGTCATCGCTTCGTCGTGGTTCGCTGCATTGATAATCCAGAAACCACTTTGGAATTCATCGTTGTGGACATAAGAACCATCTTGAGTAATTCCTGCACCAGCGCGATTATCTACGGTCTTTGCGCTCTTTGGTGAATCGACGCCACACGCAAAGATCCAATGCCCGTTGTTCTGTAGCTTGTCGTTAAAAACATCGATAGCGGCCATTTCATCAGATGTTCCGGTTCGAGATGCTGAATCGATTACTGAAAGTAGAAAACGCACGGGTTGCTCCTGACTATGCACGCATGATCGCTACGGCGTTAAGAATAATAATAGCGACAGCAACAACGATACCAAGTTGCTTGGCTGGGAGAATTCCGACGAGCTTTGCTGCAAAAGGTGCTGCGATTGTTCCGCCGAGTGCGAGACCGCCGACGATCGCCCAATCAATATCAATGCGGCCGATTTGTGCAAGGAATCCGACAGAGGCAGCGACTGCAACTACGAATTCGGCAGCGCTCACTGTTCCGATTACTTTACGGGGCTCTGTCGATGTCGTTGAGATGAGTGTTGGAGTAACGATTGGACCCCAACCGCCGCCACCAGATGCGTCAACGAATCCGCCCGTAAATCCAAGATAACTCAAAAAATTAGGATTCTTAATCTCGATCATATTTACTTGGCCCTCTGTCTTGAAAACATTGCGATAGAGCAACAAGAATCCAAGGAAGAGAAGAAGAGTTGAGATAAAGATTTTAGAACTTGAGAGATCAATGAAAGAAAGGAAGGTAGCGCCAAGGAATGCACCAATACCGCCAGGGATAGCAAGACGTAGCAAGATCTTCTTATCGATGTTTTCCGCATGCCAATGGGATGCGCCTGAGGCAAGAGTTGTGCCTATTTCAGCGAAGTGGACAGCAGCTGATGCGACGGCAGCTGATGCGCCAAGAGTTACGAGCAGAGTTGAACTGGTAAGGCCAAAGCCCATGCCGAGTGCACCATCAATAAGTTGTGCAATGGTTCCTACAAATGCAAAGAGAATCCAGTTCATAGGAGAATCTTAAGGATCTTCTCTACGCTCTCTTCGATCGGCGCGGTGCCATCTATCACTAAATCTGGGTGTGATGGGCGCTCATAATCTTGTCCAACACCGGTGAAGTTAGGAATTTCACCCGCTGCAGATTTCTTGTAGAGGCCCTTAGGGTCACGTGAACGACAAATCTCTACAGGTGTATCGACGAAAATTTCTAGGAATTCACCATCTTCAAAAATGCTCTTAGCACGCTGGCGATCAACTTCAAATGGGCTGACAAGTGCTGAGATAACAATCAATCCTGAATCAACCATTAACTTTGCAACTTCAGATACGCGGCGAACATTTTCTGCACGATCTTCAGGAGTAAAGCCAAGATCCATATTCAGACCAAGACGTAAGTTATCTCCATCGAGAACATAAGCGTGAGCACCTTGCGCGAAGAGACGCTTCTCAAGAGCATTGGCAATTGTTGATTTTCCAGAGCCAGATAGACCAGTAAGCCATACAACGCGAGCTTTCTGGTTCTTCTGCGCGCTGCGTTGGACCTTATCTACTTCGTAATCTTGATGAGTCACATTGGATGAACGGCGTAATGAGTGGCGAATCATTCCAGCGCCGACTGTCTTTAGCGTAAGGCGATCAACGAGGATGAAGTTTCCGAATTCGCGATCGTCGCTATATGGCCGCATTACCAATGGAATGTCAGAGGCAATCTCGACATCACCAATTTCATTCATCTTTAAGGTGTCTGATGAAATGTGCTCACCAGTATTGACATCTATTTTGTGACGGATCTTGGTGATAATTGCTGGAGTAGTTGATGGTCCGCTAATCATTAGATATGAACGGCTATGAATCAACGGATCTTCATTGAGCCATACGACATGGGCTGCAAAACGATCTGCAGCAACAAGATCATCTTTTGACGCTGCGATGACATCACCACGAGTTGCATCGACTTCTGGAGTGAGGACAAGTGTCACTGCATCGTCGGTGTCAGCCTTCTTAATTTCATTTTCGAAGGTAACAATCGATGAGATCGTCGCCTTCTGGTTACTTGGGAAGATTGTGACTTCTTCACCTTGAGAGAACGTTCCGCGACGCACAGTGCCTGATACTCCACGGAAATTATCCGCACGAGCAATCATTTGAATGCGCATTAGACCACTGGCTGAAGGATCTTTCTTCTTCTCCCAGCCCTGAATGGCATCCTGCAAAGTCTGACCTTTATACCAAGGCATCTCCGTGCTTGGGAATACAACGTTATCGCCGGCAAGTGCGCTGAGCGGAATAATATGAATATCTTTCACATCTAGGCGTGAAACCGCGCGCTGAATATCGGCAGAGATCGAATCAAATACTTCTTGCTTGTAACCCATCGCATCTAACTTGTTAATTGCAATGATGATTCTTGAGACTCCCATGAGCGAACAGATGGTGAGGTGACGAAGTGTTTGTGTACGGACGCCTTTCATGGCATCGATCAGTACTAGCCCGATATCAGCGCGTGATGCTGCAACGACCATATTGCGCGTGTACTGCTCATGTCCCGGGGCATCGCTAATGATCAAGCGCTTGCCATCGAGAAGTGTCATGGAACGATAAGCAACATCGATTGTAATACCTTGTTCACGCTCTGCTTCTAATCCATCGGTGAGCAAACTGAAGTCAATCTCACCCGCAGGAATTGTTGATCCGCTGCGACGCACCTTGCGAGCCGCACCAATAGTGTCGTGCGGAATACTGTCAGTCTCAACAAGAAGGCGACCAATCAGCGTGCTCTTTCCATCATCGACGCTTCCACATGTAAGAAGTCGAACAATTGCCCCGGCCATTAGAAGTAACCTTCAGTCTTTTTCTTCTCCATGGAATCTTCATTGTCGCCATCAATAAGGCGGGTAGCACGCTCACTTAGCTTTACTTGTAGAACTTCTTCAACAACCTCTTCAATTGTTGTCGCTGGAGATTCCACAGCCGCTGTGAGTGGATAACAACCAAGTGTGCGGAATCGAACAGTTTTCATAAATGGAGTCTCACCATCGCGAAGCTGGAAACGATCGTCATCGACCATAATCATTTGATCTCCGCGAGCAACCATTGGACGTTCTTTCGCAAAGTACAACGGATTAACTTCGATCCGCTCTTGCAAGATGTAATGCCAGATATCTGCCTCGGTCCAATCAGAGATTGGAAAGACGCGCATCGTCTGCTCAGGTGCAAGACGAGTGTTGTATGTCCGCCACAGTTCAGGGCGTTGCTCGCGTGGGTTCCAACGATGGCCAGGATCGCGCACGCTAAAGATGCGCTCCTTGGCACGACTCTTCTCTTCATCACGTCGAGATCCACCAATTGCGGCATCAAATCCATGCATATCAAGTGCCTGACGAAGTGCGACAGTCTTCATTACGCGTGTGTACTCAGAGGCGTTTGTATTGAAAGGATTGATATTTGCTTCAACGCCCTCTTGGTTGGTGTGAACTATCAGCTGTGACTTGGTTTCGGTCACGATTCGATCGCGGAAGGAGATCATCTCCTTGAATTTCCATGTTGTATCAACGTGTAAAAGCGGGAAAGGGATGGGTGAGGGATAGAAAGCTTTACGGGCAAGGTGCAAAAGAACAGAAGAATCTTTTCCAATGGAATACATCATTACTGGCTTCTTAAAACCAGCAGCAGTCTCGCGCAGAATCTCTATCGATTCATTCTCGAGTTCTTTTAGGATGGCCGCAATTTTGCTCATGAAGTCACAGCCTTGAACTCGTAATCTGATTGAGACTTTCCAGTCTTTACCAAGAAATCTTCCTGTACTTTGCTGGAGCGATCTTGTTTCACTGTGGTGGGAGCAAGAGTTAACTTATCCCAGTCAGTGAAATTATCGAATTGAGCAAACTTTTGAATCTGGCGAACCTTCTCTGGATTGTGTAGATCGGCAAAATCAACATCAAGAACTGGACAACCTTGCGCTTTGGCAAAGTGGAAATAATCTGTGTAGAACTTCGTGTAGTTGGCGATGAATGTTTCAAATTCGCGGGGATCTAAGTCAATTACTAAATCTGAAGTGCTCGCTGTATGCCACTTACCTGATGCATTTGCCTTCTTGTGTGAGACGAAGCGATCAAGGTGATTTCTGCGAAGGAAAATAATGTGTGGCCTAAATTCTGCGATGATCGACTGTAAAACAGGATCTGAAAGATGTTGCGGAAATATCTTGATGATATGAATACCTGGAAGGCTTTGGATGGCTGCCATGGTGCGGTGAGCATCTAACGAAGTAGTCTCAAATTTAAAGTACTTCCAAGCCTTACGTTGCTTACGAAGGTTAAGTGAGTAGCGAAGAGAGAAAAATGGATAAAAGCGATTAATGCGCTCGATCTGAGAATTCCAGGCGTTGAATATAAAGAATTCACCGTAGTATCTAAAGCCAACTTGCTCATTGGAGAGAAGACTTCCAATTGCATGTGTGCCAGAACGTGGGAATGAAACTACAAATACAATCTTTGATTTAACTGATGAAGGCTTCTTCACATATCGGGTGTAGAAATACTTTGGGAGGGCTTTGATATTCAGGAGAAGCTTCTTGAAGGTGAGAATAAAGTCAGATTTAGCGGGCTTTTTGCCACTTGTGCGCGTATCGGACATTTTCCGATCTTATCAGTGGGCTATTTGATTATTGGTAGTCTTGGCACATGGCTTCGAATCCAATCAACACAATGGATCGATTCACCTCATTTTCACAGGAAATCCAAGCCATTGAGGCTCTTCGTAAGTCTCGTCGCTCGAAGATAAAAAAATATCCTACGGTCAGCGTACTTGTTTCAACACTACGAACAGATGACCTATCCAATTTACTTGACCAACTCCTTGCGCAAACTCTTGCCACCTTTGATCTGGTTTTAGGTTTGCACACCATCGAGTTATCAGCATCACATAAGCGACAGATTGCAGCACTTAATCGTCGCAAAGTGAAAGTTACAGTTCAAAAATTTAGTGAAGATCAAACCTTGGGAACAATTCTTTCTACTCTTGCATCTCAATCCCAAGGTGACTACATCGCAAAGATGGATGATGATGATTACTACGGCCCAGAGCATCTTCGCGACCTCTTAGATGCTGCCCTTGATACCGGCGCAGATGTTGTGGGGCGAGCGATGAATTATGTCTACCTCGAACCACTTCAGCTCACCGTACGACGCTTTGCACCACATGGAACACAAGCTGTTGAGCTTTGGAGTGATTGGGTATGTGGCGGAACAATTCTTGCAAAACGTGATGTCGCAGAGGCAGCCGGCTGGTTCGGCTATGGCAACACAGCTGTAGATCGATTTATGCTGAGCGGAATAACAAATAACGGAGGAAAGATCTGGCGCACATTCGGCGCTGGATATATCTACCGTCGCACATTTACCTTCCACACCTACGTGACCAATTATTCCAAATATCTCAATGGGGCCAATGAACAAGTGGTTGGTCGTTGGGACCATCCAATCTTTGGGGGAGAGCGATGAAGTATCTGCCATATCGGTTTGCTCGCCCTGATGATCTAGAGCTTGCCACACGCCCAAAACTCTCAGTGGCAATTGTTATTGCCTGCCGTGATGGGCAAGAGAAACTTGATTTAGTTCTTGCCTCTCTAGTTGCACAAAGTTATCCAGCCTCGCTTATTTCGGTCTATGTCATCGATGATGGCAGCGCAAAACCACTTGTATTGCCAAAGATTAAGCCGACTAAAACCAAGCTGATCACTTATAAAAATAGCCCGGGAAAATGGGGCAAAACTGCAGCGACAAATGATTGTGTTGCAAAGCTTCGTGAAGATGTTCTCTGGTTTATCGATGCGGATATGGTCTTTGAACCAGATCACTTGGCGCACCACATGAAGTGGCATCACGACAATGATGATTACGCAGTTTTGGGATGGAAGCGCTTTGTTAAGAGCTGGAGCTACACACCAGAAGCACTCCTTACTGCACTGAAAGCAGATGCCTTCGATGTTTTGCATGACGAGAGTTGGGGCAAGGATCTTTGGGAAGAGCGCGTTACACGCACTCATGATTTAGAGAAGCCAGCACTCGATGGTTACCGTGCATTTGTTGGTGCAACATTTTCAATTACTAACCAACAGTGGCGTGATCTAGGCGGCTATGACCGAAACCTGATCACCGGAGAAGACACTGAATTGGGTTGGCGAGTCTTTACTCACGGACTGCGCACTGTTGTAGACCGCCAAGCGCACTCATGGCACTTGGGCTACAGCACCGTTGAATCAAACAAGGATCAGATCCATCGCCATAACGATCCTTCGTTGGCACAGGTAATTCCACAGATGCATAGCGTGCGAGCCAAGAATAACTTCATCTGGTCGGTGCCTACTTATCAAGTTTTTCTAGATGTCCGCGGCTCAACTCTTACCCAGGTGCTCGACCTTCGAGCAAAACTTCTGGCCTTGCCAGGTACTAATGCACAGTTCACTCTTTTAGCACCTTGGAAAGTTCTCACAAAGAGGTATTCACCGGTTGGGGATATTCACGCGGATCTTCGCGAAATACGTAACTGGTTGAAGGGCGATAGCGAATATTCCTTTGAAGAAATTGATAGCGATGCCCAATTAACAATTGAAGAGCTGGTTGAGAAATTCACTCATGGTCCAACCCCTTATTACATATTTGCTGAAGCTACTGGCGCTACCGATCTCAAAGATCTCGTTGACTATCTTCTCGCAAGTGAAAACGGACTAGTAGGCGTTGCAGATAAGAATGATCGACGCGCTTTTGCGGTATTTGCCCCAGCTCTGGCTCGTGCGCTCACCGTCGAAGGATCTCTCTATAGTTCAATTTCACATATGTGGGGCGTGCTTTGGCTCAGCGATGATCGTTTTGCAGCGCTAAATCAAGGCAAACATAATCGTGTACGCAGATTCGGTAGATACCTTAAGCGTGAAGGCAAGAAAGTTAATTCGCCAAAGCAGCTTCTTATCTTTCTTAAGAAGGTTACATCACTCGTTCTACGGAAAGTTCTAGGCCGTGGATAAGCCAACGATCATCCTTGCTACAAGCAATGGAATCGGAATGGGGCATTTAGCGCGTGCAACAGCAGTTGCAGAAGATCTTAAGGGTGTTGCACGTCCAATACTTGTCTCCGTTGCTGGTGGAATAGCAGAGATTCCATCGACTACCGGAATACCGTGTGAATACATTCCTGGCAAAACTCGTCGCTGGATGCCTGCTCATCGCTGGGATCGCTACTTCTGCGATCGACTGATTGCAATTGCCGATGAAACTGGTGCATCTGTAATCTCATTCGATGGAGTTGTTCCGTACCCAGGTTTTATTGCAACTAAGTTAAAGCGGCCCGATCTCACAATTGTCTGGGTGCGTCGAGGTCTTTGGCAGAAAAACTTGTTGCGCTTTGCTCTCCCGTTTCAATCACGTTTAGTAGATCTGATCATCGAGCCTGGCGATATTGCTCGCGCATATGATCATGGACCTACTTCAAAGCGGAAAGATGCGACTCTGACATCACCTGTCTCACTTTATTCAAAGGCTCGCGCGCTTTCACGCGAGGATGCACGTAAGGTTTTAGGACTTGATGCCAGTCGTCCCGCTGTATTAGTTCAACTCGGCACGGGCGATTCTGATATGAATGAAAAGATGCGCGCTGCACTCTCGGGATTAATTGGGTGGAACGGTCTACAAGTTGTACTCACAAAGAGCCCGGTGGATGCGCAAGGTATGAGCCTGGTTCCAGAAGGCTTAGATATCAAGGTCCAGCGCTACTTTCCTCTCGCCAACGTGCTTGCAGCCTTTGATGGTGCGATTGCAGCTACTGGTTATAACAGTGTTCACGAACTCTTACCGGCGCAGATTCCGACTGTATTGATTTCAAATATCCGTGGCACAGACGATCAAGATGCGCGCGCTAAGTGGTGCCACGATCATGGATATGCACTGCGTGCCGATCATGCCAACCTTGCCGATATCACTGCAACGGTGGCGAAATTAAGTGATGCGGCTGTGCGTGAGAGCCTAATTAAGAAATGCGCAGAACTTTCGAATACAAAAGGCGGCCATGAGATTGCTCAAATTCTGCTCTCTCTTACAACGTCAGCTAAGAAGAAACCAAGCAAGAAGGTTTCACGATTTGTGGCAACGCAACTAATTCACAAAATCACCTATCTGTATCGATTGATTCGTCCATACAAGAAAAACTCAGCGGTAGAAGATAAGCCAGCACTCTTTAGCCAAGAAATCAGCGCCGATTACTTACGTTCACATATCAAAGGCGACCAACGATTTGAACAGATGATTGTTGGTGCATCAGAGAGCTATATCTCTCGCCGCCATGAGATCGCGAGCAAGGCCTATGGCAAGTAAGAAAGTTCTCCTTACAGGGTTTGAACCTTTCGGTGGAGCAAGCTTTAATCCATCAGGTGCTGTCGTAAAAGAGATTGCAGAATACGGGATTGACGGTGTTGAGATTGTCACCGCGGTTTTGCCAGTTGAATTTAAAAGATCCTCCAAAATTTTGATTGATTTGATTACAACTCATAAACCTTCAGTGGTGATCTCTTTGGGTCAGGCCGAAGGGCGAGACTTTATTGGACCAGAGCAGGTTGCGATTAACCTTGCAGATGCGCGAATTACAGATAATGCCGGGGTAAAGCTCGAAAATCAGCCGATCAATACAGGTGCTGCAGATGGATACTTTTCAACCCTGCCAATTCGGGCGATAGTAGATGCCATTTCAGCGCTAGGAATTAGCGCGAAGGTTTCATACTCGGCAGGAGCATTCATCTGCAATGAAATTTTCTTTACCGCACAATCATTTCTTCAGGGAAGTAATGTGATTTCAGGTTTCATCCATCTCCCGCTTGCCCCTAATCAAGCTGCTGAGTTTCTAGGGTTGCCAACGATGCCACTTGCAGATCAGGTGGCTGCGATCAAGGCTGCAATACAGGTGAGCGTTGATGTCTAAAGAGATTTCGTCCATCGATGCAAAAGCAATTGTCACCGATCTTGCAACTGCTTCGACTAGAACGATCATTGGAATTGTCGGAAAACCAGGAGGCGGCAAGTCAACGCTTTCCAAGTATTTACTCAAAGGAATGGATCCTTCTCTAGTTTCAGTTGTTCCAATGGATGGCTTTCATTTAAGCAATAAAGTTTTGAAAGAGCTAGGGAAGTCAGATCGCAAAGGCGCACAAGACACCTTCGATGTGAAAGGATTTACAACTCTCATCGCAAGAATCAAATCTGATGGCGCAGATCCAATCCATTACCCTGTATTTGATCGCTCAATCGAAGAGTCAATAGCGGCCCAAGGAGTTGTATATCCGAGTACGCGCGTTGTAATTGTTGAAGGTAATTACTTAATGCATGACAAAGATGGATGGGAAGAAGTTTCACCTCTTCTTGATCAGAGTTGGTATGCCTATTTGGATGAAGATATTCGAATTTCACGATTGATCTCGCGCCACATCGCCTTCGGGAAAGATCCAGAGAGCGCTAAGGCATGGGCTAAGGGGAGCGATCAAGTCAACGCTGAGTTGATCGAAACAGGCGTGGCACGCTGCGATTTTCTTATTCGTACCTAGGAGCCCGTATAGTTCTGCTACGTGCGATTCCTAAATACACCCACGTATGACCTGACTTACGACGACGTCTTCATGGTGCCAAGTGCATCAGAGTTACTTAGTCGAATGGATGTCGATCTCTCATCTACTGATGGTTCAGGAACAACAATTCCTATTGTCGTAGCAAATATGACTGCAATCTCTGGCCGACGCATGGCAGAGACGGTTGCACGTCGTGGTGGTATCGCAGTGATTCCTCAGGATATTCCACATGCAGTCGTGCACGATGTGATCGCATGGGTTAAATCTCGTCATCCGTTCTTTGATACAGCAATTACTTTAGCTCCAGCGGACACAGTTGCTGATGCAATCAGCCTGATCAATAAGCGTGCACACGGTGCAATTGTTGTTGTTGAGGGGAATAAACCGGTTGGCATCATCACCGAAGAGGATTGTGCATCTGTAGATCGTTTTACTCAGGTCTCACAAGTGATGAGTAAGAACCCATTTGTTATTCCTGATTCATATAATCCGCGCGAAGCCTTTGATTTCTTACACGAACATCGCCGCACAGTTGCACCAGTAGTCAGTGCTTCTGGCGAACTTGTTGGAATTTTGACTCGAGTTGGCGCACTCCGTGCCACTTTGTACACACCTGCTTTAGATAACAAGGGGCGTTTACGAATCGCTGCAGCAGTTGGAATCAATGGTGACGTCGCGGCAAAAGCTAAGGCGCTGATTGATTCAGGCGCTGATGTTCTAGTTGTTGATACCGCTCACGGTCATCAGAAGAAGATGATCGAAGCGCTAAAGATTATTCGCGCACTCAATCCGTCGATTCCGATTGTGGCAGGAAACGTTGTTACCGCAGAAGGAACTCGCGATTTAATTGCAGCAGGTGCTGACATTGTTAAGGTCGGCGTAGGCCCTGGCGCGATGTGTACAACTCGCATGCAGACAGGTGTGGGGCGTCCGCAATTTTCAGCAGTTCTTGAATGTGCAGCAGCTGCGAAAGAACTTGGAAAATCTGTCTGGGCAGATGGCGGAGTTCGCCATCCACGCGATGTTGCTCTAGCTCTTGCAGCTGGTGCATCACAGGTAATGATTGGATCTTGGTTTGCAGGCACCTATGAATCACCTGGAGATTTGCAACGTGATGCCAACGGCAAACTCTTTAAGGAATCTTTTGGAATGGCATCTGCTCGCGCAGTTGCTGCACGTACATCCTCAGAAGATGCATTTGATCGTGCACGCAAGGCGCTCTTTGAAGAGGGAATCTCAACATCCCGTATGTATCTCAACTCGGCTCGCCCAGGTGTTGAAGATCTACTCGATGAGATTATTGCTGGTGTGAGATCTTCATGTACCTATGCGGGTGCGCACGATCTCAATGAATTTGCAGAGCGCGCAACAGTGGGAATTCAATCATCTGCAGGATATGCAGAAGGTCGCCCACTGCACTCGTCGTGGAGTATTTAGCCGCGTAGTGCGACTGCGAATTCGCGGAAATCTTCAACAAGGAGATCAATCTCTGCCTGGCCATGAGCCAAGCTGATCAACCACTGCTCATCTAATCCAGGTGGAGTGATGATGCCGCGGTTAAGTGAGAAGAGCCAGTGCGCTTCCGCGATACTAAAATCAGTCGCCTTGTAATCACGGTAATTGCGCACTGGAGTTGTTGACCATGTAACACAGCCCTTAACTCCAAAACCAACAGTGTGTGCAGGAAGTTCGTACTCGTCAATGATTGCGCTAATGCGCGTTAAAGCCTGCATATTGAGCGCTTCAGCTTTTTCCATCGCCTCTGGTGTACAGATGCGATCGATTGCGCGAACACCAGCCATTGCAAGTGGATTTCCATTGAAAGTTCCAAAGTGTGCCATCTTGCCGTTGGTGACGTAATCCATGTACTTCTTCTTTCCACCAAATGCTGCAAGTGGAAGTCCGCCGCCAA
>JBILXG010000066.1:0-4908 GCA_044369465.1 Candidatus Planktophila sp. | reverse complement strand
TCGCGAAAAGGACAAGTCTCCATTCATGGAGCGCGTTGTCTTTATCAACCGTGTATCTAAAGTTGTTAAGGGTGGACGTCGTTTCTCATTCACAGCACTCGTAGTTGTCGGTGACGGCAACGGTCAGGTCGGAATTGGTTACGGAAAGTCCAAGGAAGTTCCACAAGCAATTGCAAAGGCTGTCGAAGAAGCAAAGAAGTCTTTTTTCACAGTTCCACGCGTTCAAGGAACAATTCCTCACCCAGTACAGGGCGAGACAGCAGCAGGCGTAATTCTTCTACGTCCAGCTTCTCCAGGTACCGGAGTTATCGCCGGTGGCCCAGTTCGTGCCGTACTTGAGTGCGCAGGAATCAGCGATGTTCTTACAAAGTCTCTCGGATCAAATAACGCAATCAACATGGTTCACGCCACTGTTGCAGCGCTAAAGATGCTTGAGTCTCCAGCAGCAATTGCATCTCGACGTGGTCTTCCACTCGAAGATGTAGCACCTGCTGCAATCATCCGAGCCTCACAGACAGTTGGTGCCTAATGCCACGTTTAAAGATCACACAGATCAAGTCAACAGTTGGCAATAAGCCTGAGATCCGCGAAAGCGTTCGCTCACTTGGGCTAAAGCGCATCAACGATGTTGTTGTTAAGGAAGACCGTCCAGAAATTCGTGGCATGGCATACGCCGCTCGCCACTTGATCAAGATCGAGGAGGTTGAATAGAGATGACACTAAAACTTCATCATCTTCGACCAGCACCAGGTGCCAAGAAAGCTAAGACTCGTAAGGGTCGCGGTGAGGCATCAAAGGGTAAGACCGCAGGTCGCGGTGGCAAGGGAACACGTGCTCGTAACACAGTGCGTCCAGGTTTCGAAGGTGGTCAGCTACCTCTCGTAATGCGTTTGCCAAAGCTTCGTGGTTTTAAAAACCCAGCACGTGTTGAGTATCAGGTTGTTAATGTCTCAACAATTAACGCTCTCTACCCAAAGGGTGGCGATGTAACAGTTGCATCCCTCATTGCTGCCGGAGCGGTGCGCGATAGCCTTCCTGTAAAGGTTCTTGGCAACGGAGATATCTCTGTCAAGGTAACCGTTACAGCACATGCATTCTCATCATCAGCGATCGACAAGATCACCGCTGCTGGTGGATCGACTGCAACACTGTAAGAAGCAATTCCAACTTTAAGACGCTTGATTCGATAGAGGGAGAAGATTGATGCTTTCAGCATTTGGCATGGCTTTTAAGACTCCAGAGCTACGCAAGAAGATCTTCTTCACTCTTTCGATCATGGCGCTCTTTCGCTTTGGTTCAGTTGTTCCTACGCCGGGGGTTTCATACTCCAACGTTCAGCAGTGTCTTGCTGGTGCAGATCAAGGCGGACTCTTTGGCTTGATTAACCTCTTCAGTGGTGGAGCGCTAATTCAGCTCTCCGTCTTCGCTCTTGGAATCATGCCTTACATCACCGCATCAATCATCGTTCAACTTCTGACAGTTGTTATTCCTCGTTTTGAAACTCTTAAGAAAGAGGGACAGTCAGGAACAGCAAAACTTACTCAGTACACGCGTTACCTCACCATTGGTCTCGCTGTTCTGCAGTCAACAGGTCTTATTGCAGTTGCTCGTACACCAGGTCGTTTGATCGCAGGTTGCGATCTTCCAATCATCCCTGACGCTTCATGGCAGCGCATCATCACGATGATCATCGTTATGACTGCAGGAACTTCTGTAATCATGTGGCTCGGTGAATTGATCACAGATCGTGGCGTCGGTAACGGTATGTCAATCTTGATCTTCACATCTATCGCAGCAAGCTTCCCATCACAGCTCTGGAGCATCAGACTTCAGAAGGGTCTTGCAACATTTATCTTCGTACTTTTGATCGGCGTTCTTGTTATTGCCGCGGTTGTTTTCGTTGAGCAGGCGCAACGTCGTATTCCGGTTCAATATGCAAAGCGCATGGTTGGTCGCCAGGCTTACGGTGGAACATCTACCTATATTCCAATCAAGGTGAACCAGGCTGGCGTTATCCCAGTGATCTTTGCATCATCACTTCTCTATATTCCATCTTTGATCGTTAACTTCACCAACAGCACTTCAGGTTGGGCAGTTTGGATCTCACGAAACTTAGTAAACGGAGATAACGTTTACTACATCACTGCCTACGCGGGCATGATCATCTTCTTTACATATTTCTATGTAGCAATCACATTTAACCCTGATGAGGTTGCAGATAATATGAAGAAGTACGGCGGATTTATTCCTGGTATTCGTGCCGGTCGTCCAACTTCTGAGTATTTGCAGTACGTACTTTCACGCATTACCGCTCCAGGTTCGCTCTACCTTGCCCTCGTTGCGATTATTCCGATCATCGCACTTGTGCTCTTTGGCGCATCACAGAACTTCCCATTCGGTGGAACTGCGATTCTGATCGTTGTCGGCGTCGGTCTTGATACTGCTAAGCAGATTGAGAGCCAGTTGCAGCAGCGTTCATATGAGGGATTCCTGCGCTAATGAGATTAGTCCTGGTTGGACCACCAGGTGCTGGCAAGGGAACACAAGCAGCTTTTCTCTCAGCACATTACTCAATTCCACATATCTCTACCGGAGATATCTTCCGCGCAAATATGAAGGCGGGAACACCACTTGGACTTGAGGCGAAATCATTTGTTGATCGCGGCGAATTAGTCAGCGATGAAATCACCAATGCAATGGTTCGTGGTCGACTTGAAGAATCTGATGCGCAGAGCGGATTTTTGCTCGATGGCTGGCCACGAAATGTTTCGCAGGCTGAAGTTCTTCGCGCGATCATGGCTGAGAAGAAGACCCCACTCAATGCTGTTCTTGAGTTCTCAATTCCATCCGAAGAAATCATCGCTCGACTTTCTTCTCGTATGACATGTCGCCAATGCGGTAAGCCAGCAGAGGCTGGATCTACAACTTGTCCTTCAGATGGGGGAGAGCTCTACCAGCGCGAAGATGATAAGGCTGAAGTAATTGCACGACGTTTATCAGTCTATGAAGAGCAGACAGCACCAATCATTCATTTCTATCGCACTGAAGGTCTATTAATCACAGTAAGTGCTGTTGGAGATGTCGCTGAGATTACTCATCGTGCAATCGATGCCCTTAGCCGCGTTCAATAAGGCTAGCTCATGACAATACAGATAAAGACTCTCGATCAGCTAAAGACTATGCGTCGGGCAGGACTTCTTGTCGGCCAAACTCTGGAACTTCTACGTCAATCAATTAAAGTGGGAATGCGCACAGACGCTCTTGATGCAATCGCTGCGGCCAACATTAAACGCGGCGGTGGAACATCTAACTTTCTTGGTTACCACGGCTTCCCGGCAACAATTTGTATCTCAATTAATGACGAGATTGTGCATGGCATTCCAGGTGATCGCGTAATTCAAGATGGCGATGTTGTCTCGATAGATTGCGGTGCCATCATTGATGGTTGGCATGGAGATGCAGCATTCTCTGTAGGCGTTGGAAATGTTGATCCAGCAGATCAGAAGATGATGGATGTCTGTGAAGAATCAATGTGGCGAGGATTCGCTGCAGCAAAAGTTGGCGGACGTTTAACTGATATCAGTCACGCAATCGGAAGCTATATTGATTCACAAGGTAAGTATGGAATTTTGGCTGAATACGGCGGACATGGCATTGGTACAGAGATGCATCAGGAACCACACGTACTTAACTTTGGAAAACCCGGCAATGGCCCAGAGCTCGTTCCTGGAATGGCGTTAGCGATCGAACCGATGATTACGCGCGGCACAGCTAAGACCCACGTTTTGGAAGATCAATGGACAGTGGTTTCAAATGATCGCTCGCGGGGATCACACTTTGAAAACTCATTCGTCTTACTTCCCGATGGAAAACCATTCGTATTAACTGCCCTCGATGGTGGCAGAGTGAAATTGGCCACACTAGGCGTAGAGGTTTCAGATTTACTCGATTAACTGTAAAGAAAGATTCCAATTCGTTATCCAGAGGCTCTTCAATTTCTTGAATTGAGCCCCTACTCTCATTGAGTGGCCCGACCTCGCGGGACGCCTTAAAAGGAGAGTTTATGTTGAAAAAGAAAGTTATCGCTTTTGGTGTGATGGCAATTTCTGCCTCACTCATGGTTGCACCATCTGTTCAATCTGCAAACGCAGCATTGAAGCCAGACTTTAAAGCAACTGTTGGCGACGAGTGTCTTCGCGTTGGAAAGAAGGCAGTAGGTCGTGGAGTAAATGGATCAGATTTAACTTGTACCAAGGTAACAACAGGTTCATTCGCTGGAACTCTTCGCTGGTGGTATCCAGAGATGAAGCCATTCGGCTCAGTTGAATTTGTCTCTTCATCAAATATTGGTGGAGGTTACGGAACAACTGCAATCGCTGTTGGCGATGCAATGAAGAAGGAAGGCCTTCTTACTGATTACACAGTGACCTACCGTTCGAATGCACCACTCGGACTTGGTTACTTCTACGATCAGAAGGCACGTAAGGATCTACTTCTCATCACAGGTTTTGCAATGCCTGGTGGCCTTGCAACAAACGGTTCTAAGCTCGATATCACTACTGCATCTGCGGTTGCTGGCATCATGCGTGAAGCCGAGGCATTTGTAGTGCCAACAAATTCAAAGTACAAGACAATTAACGAACTTCTTGCTGATATCAAAGCCAATCCAAAGGCTGTTGCAATCGGTGGCGGTAACTACGGTGGAGTTGACCACGTAACTGTGGCAACCTTGGCTGCAACTGTTGGCGTAAAGGCGACAGATCTTAACTACATCCCTTACTCAGGCGGCGGATCACTCGTTCCTGATGTAATCGGAGGTCGTGTTGCAGTTGGTGTTTCAGGAACTTCTGAATTCTCTACCTTCGTTGCGGCTGGAAAGATGCGCGTTCTCGCAGTTACATCTCCAAA
>JBILXG010000005.1:0-15258 GCA_044369465.1 Candidatus Planktophila sp. | reverse complement strand
TCGAGTTTGCGCACTACCCTGTCGCTTTATGACCCGTTTACCTAAAAAACGGGGAATTACCCAGGTTGAAGAGGATAAATCCCTCATCCTCCGCCAGGTTTAAATCTCGACGCCGATGTATTTGGTCTCTAAGAACTCGTGAATTCCATCGAAGCCGCCTTCGCGACCTAGTCCGGATTGCTTCACGCCACCAAATGGAGCAGCAGGATCTGAGATCACGCCACGGTTGATAGCAACCATTCCGGATTCGATCGCCTCTGCCATACGAAGTGCACGCTTGAGATCTTCTGAATAGACATAACTAATCAATCCGTAATCGGTGCTGTTCGCAAGTGTGATCGCCTCTTCATCGGTATCAAAGGTGACTACTGGCGCAACGGGACCAAAGACTTCGTGGTTCAGAATTGGATTATCCGATGCCACTTCAATAACGGTGGCTGGATAGAAGGCACCAGGACCATCAGGAAGTGCGCCACCAACAATAACTTTTCCACCGCTTGCTACAGATTCATCAACGAGTTCTGCAATCTTATCTCGCTCATTAATCGAAACGCTTGCACCGAGTTGAATTCCTTCATCGCGACCGCGACCCATAACAAACGCGGACATTGCAGCTGAGAATTTCTTTGTAAATTCTGCGGCGATTGGACGCTGTACATAGACGCGGTTAGCCGCAGTACATGCCGCACCACCATTGCGCATCTTCGCAAGCATTAAGCCCTTTACTGCTTCATCAATATTTGCATCATCAAGTACAACAAACGGTGCATTTCCGCCTAACTCCATTGAACAACGAATCACGCGATCAGATGCTTCACGTAGCAATACGCGACCTACCGGTGTTGATCCAGTAAATGAAAGATTCTTTAGTCGTGGATCATGCAACATCGCGCTAATTGCTGGCCCAGTCTTTTCAGGCAAGATCACATTAAGAACACCCTTAGGTACTCCTGCGCGTTGCAAAATATCTGCGATTGCGAGCGCAGTAAGTGGAGTCTCGGTTGCTGGCTTCAAAATCATTGTGCAGCCCGCTGCAATTGCTGGACCGATTTTGCGCGTGGCCATAGCTGCAGGGAAGTTCCAAGGAGTTATGAGAAGTGAGACTCCAATGGGTTGGTGTGTCACAAGAATGCGCTTGTCGCCGCTTGGAGACTTTCTGAAATCTCCTGGGGTACGTACCGCTTCTTCTGCAAACCAGCGGAAGAATTCGGCGGCATAAATCACTTCACCCTTTGCATCAGGAAGTGCTTTTCCATTCTCTTTCGAAACAAGTTCTGCTAAGTAATCAGCTTCTGCCGTCATGATTTCAAATGCTTTACGTAAAATTTCACTGCGCACACGTGGAGCTGTTGCTGCCCACGATGCACTGGCTGCATCGGCTGCCGCGAGGGCTGCTTCGCATTGGCTATCTCCGGCTAAGGCCACATCCGCGATAACACTGAGGTCGCTGGGGTCATATACGGACGTAGTTTTTGACCCGTCGACCCATTCTCCGTTGATAAATAACTGTGTACGCATAAGATGAGGATACTCAGAGTGCAAAAAGGTCGCCACTAGCGCCCTTGTTCGCACCTATAAAGGGAGATGAAGTGCCTAAGTCCTGGACCGATGGAGCCCCAGCCCCGGTTGTTTTACAAGATCACGCCACACTTGAAGATCCACTTACCTACAAGATCAAGCGTCGCTTCTTGGGCGGTGCGCTCAATCGCCATTCTCTCGGACATCAGCGGTTAAGTAAGCGTTACGCCTACGGAATTCTCTCTTCTGACTGCATCTCATCTTCTGCGTATGGCGGAGAGCAGATCTTAGTTGCACTGATTCCTGCATTTGGATTAGCAGCATTCACAATTTTTCCACCATTGATGGCAGTTATTCTCTTCATGCTTTTTGTAATCACATTTTCATATCGAGATGTAATCGCCACGTATACAAAATCTGGTAGCGCATATGTGGTAGCTCGGGAAAATTTTGGTCGCGTTACCTCACAAGTAGCTGCTATCGAGTTGATGTTTGGATACATCATTACCGTTGCGATTCAATCTGCTGCCGGTGTTGCAGCAATCATCTCGACCTTCCCAGAGATAAATGATTACAAAGTCCAAATTACTGTTGCAATCGTTCTCCTCTTAACTTTTGTTAATCTCAGAGGAGTGAAGGAAGCTGGATTAGTTTTTGTGATTCCTTCTTACCTATTTATTTCCGGAATGTTAATCGTCTTTGTGATGGGTATTTATCGCTACTTCAATGGAACTCTCCCCGTCTACTCATCAGAGACTCAAGGACTTGTTGAGGTGGGCCAGGCCCAAGGATTAATCTCTCTTGCGGCGGCTTTATATATTCTTAAGGCTTTCGCTAATGGAAGTGCATCACTCACAGGTATTGAAGCGATTTCAGATAGCGTTCCACTTTTCAGAGCGCCAGAGCATCAGAATGCAAAAAAGGTCTTGCTTCTCATGAGTGGAACCCTGGCAACTCTCATTATCGGAATCGGTTGGTTGGCAAAAGAGACGCTTGCGATTCCGTATGCAGATGGAACACCGACTGTTATCTCCCTCATTGCAAAGGCGGCTCTTGGGGAGAGTTGGCTTGGTTCTGGTCTATTCATCTTTACCCAGCTTGGAACAATGTTGATCCTTTTTGCGGGAGCAAATACTTGTTTTAGCGCCTTCCCAAATATGGTCAATATCGTTGCAGGAGATGGTTACTTACCGAAGCGACTAAGCCAGAGAGGGCACCGTCTAGTCTTTTCGAACGGTATTTTCTTTATCGCAGGTGGAGCTTTGGTTTTGGTAATCGCAACCGGGGCAAGCATTACCGTTCTTGCAGCAATTTATGCGTTAACAGTTTTTATTGGTTTTGCACTCACTAGCTCGGGAATGACAAAAAAATCATGGATTGCAAGTTCCCATAAGTTGAATCTCAAAGTCATACTGCATGGCACCACTGCAATAATCTCTGTGCTAACTGTTGTTACTCTCGCAAGCTTAAAGTTTGCCGAAGGAACTTGGGTTGTTGTTATTGGATCCCCAATTTTTGTACTTGTAATGTTACATTTTAATAAACAGTACAAACGGGAACAAGATGCACTTACTGTCTCAAGTGAGCAGGAGCGCGCAACTTCGATCGCTCGTCATGATGTGACTGTTCTTGTAGATAACGTTGACCTAGCAACTATTGGTGCGATTCGATACGCGCGTAGCCTTAAGCCACGCAAGCTCAGCGCAGTCCACTTCGTCATCGATGATCGGCGTGCAGAAGAAATCCAAGAAGCGTGGGCAAAGTCTGATGCTCTCGATGACGTTACCCTTGAATTAATTGACTGCCCCGATCGCAGACTTCCAAATGCTGCACTTGAATATTCCTTGCGTATGACTGAAAAACAGGATGTAGAACTCACGCTTTTGTTGCCTCGACGTGCTTATTCTGGATTCTTAGGTCGTTTACTTCACGATCAAACTGCAGAAGAAATTGCAGCACCGATCTCACAACTACAACGAGTTGTTGCGACGATTGTTCCTTTTGATGTTAATCGCATTCTCTCTGGTTCAAAACCGCAAGTTGTTAAGGCTGCTGAAGAAAAGGCCACTGTAAAACCTGTCGCATTTAAGCCAGTGGAAGAAGTAATCCGAGATATTGAGCCAGTAAGCCATTACGCAGAAAACTTAACTCCAATCGGTGATATTCAATGGCGTAAGCGAGCACAGGTGCAAGGCCGTGTGACATCAATTAAGAGCGCTCCGCGTGGCTCTGCTCCTTATCTCCAGGTTGAGGTTTGGGATCCAACGGGTGGAGTAACTCTTCAGTTCTTGGGCAGGCGCGATATTGCAGGCCTCGAAGTTGGTTCACAGATTCGTGCAGAAGGAATGGTTGGCGAAGAAGAAGGAACGCTGACTATCTTGAACCCTTCATACGAATTACTTGTCTGAGAAGAAATCTTTCAGCAGCTGAGCGCACTCATTCTCACGAATTCCTGAAGTAACTTCGACCTTAAAGATCGAGCGTGGGTCACGGAGAACATCCCATACCGATCCCACGGCACCTGCCTTCTCATCCCAGGCGCCAAAGACAAGATGGCTAATACGTGATTGAGCAATTGCACCCGCACACATTGCACATGGCTCGAGTGTGACGATCAATGTGCAACCATCAAGGCGCGGTTTCTGTAGTCGAGTTGCTGCATTTCGAATTGCAACGATTTCTGCGTGAGCTGTTGGATCGTTATGAGCTTCGCGCTCATTGAATCCCGTACCGATCACAATTCCATCGGCATTAACAACAATTGCACCAACCGGAACATCACCAGTTGCCAGGGCACTACGCGCAACGGTAAGTGCCTCACCCATTAAATCTTGATGATTTAAAATTTTACAACTCCAATAGTCGCGTGAATTCCTCGCCGAATCCTAGCCGACTTGCAATTGCTTCTAGCTGCTCATCTGGAAAGAGATCTGGATCATCACACAAAGTTGAGAGTTCCATTCGGTGCACACCGATATCAGAAATAATATCTAGGTCGCCAGCTGGAAATGGTTCATCATCTTCATCAGGCATATCCAAATCACAGAGCTCAATAAATTCAGCGGCGATTTCATAATCAATAGCGCAAGTAATGTCGCTTAAGAATAATTTAATGTGCGAACCAAGCACTCGAATGATCATAAAAAATTCTTCATCGATTGCTAGAAGAGCTAGTGCGCCGCCATTTGTCTGCTGAGATTTAAGTCGTTCGATAATCTGCGGAAGATCCTGAGCATCTGGCAATAGAGCGAGGGACCAGCGACCATCTTCATGCCATGCAGCAACGGCTATATCCACATCGTTGATAAGTGGCTCACCTGCCTGATCATGTGACACGTTGCTCATATTCCCACTCATTGGGGTGGAATGAAAGAGCGGTAAGGTACGGGTTATGAAAGTTCACGTTGCTGACCATCCATTGATCTCGCACAAATTGACTGTTCTGCGCGACAAGAACACCGATTCTCCGACCTTCCGACATCTTGTTGAAGAGCTAGTGACCCTGCTCGCCTATGAGGCAACACGTGATGTGCGCGTGGAGAAGGTTGAGATCGTTACTCCAGTCCAGCCAACAACTGGTGTGAAGTTAGCTGAACCGCGTCCAGTTGTTGTTCCGATTCTTCGCGCTGGCTTGGGAATGCTTGAAGGAATGAGTCGTCTTGTTCCAACTGCTGAAATCGGTTTTCTCGGAATGGTGCGCGATGAGAAGACTCTCAAAGCAAGCACCTACGCAAATCGTCTACCTGAAGATCTATCTGGTCGCCAATGTTTTGTTCTAGATCCAATGCTCGCAACTGGCGGGACGCTTGTTGCAGCAATTAACTTTCTTATCGAACGCGGCGCAACTGAAATTACAGCAATCTGTATCTTGTCAGCGCCTGAAGGAATTGCAGTTCTTGAAGAGGCATTTAAAGATTCAGGTGTACCAATTAATCTAGTAACCGGAGCACTTGATGAACGACTCAACGAACATGGATATATTGTTCCTGGTCTTGGAGATGCTGGCGATCGACTTTACGGAGTTGTCTAAATGGCATCTACCTCCCCTGGGTATGGAATTACGATTCGTGTTGAAGGATCTCCTGATCTTCAGCCAGTAGCGCAAATTACCTCTGCGTTAGCAGTTGCAGGTGCAACGATTACAGCACTCGATGTTGTTGAATCACTATTAGACCGTGTAGTTATCGACGTAACGTGTGACACGGTAAATGCTGATCATGCCGATGAAATCACAGAATCTCTCAACAAAATTGATGGTCTCGTCGTTCGCAAGGTTTCAGATCGCACATTTTTGCTTCATCTAGGCGGCAAGATTGAGATTGCATCAAAGGTTCCGCTAAAGACTCGTGATGATCTATCGCGCGCCTATACCCCGGGCGTTGCACGCATTAGCCAGGCAATTGTTGATGATCCAACGAATGTCAGACGCCTGACGATGAAGCGCAATACCGTTGCTGTTGTTACAGATGGTTCAGCCGTACTCGGTCTTGGAAATATTGGACCAGAGGCTGCTCTTCCTGTCATGGAGGGAAAGGCCGCACTCTTTAAGCGTTTTGCAGATGTTGATGCGTGGCCAGTATGTCTTGATACACAAGATGTAGATGAGATTGTGCGCACCGTTCAATTGATTGCCCCTGTCTACGGTGGAATTAACCTGGAAGATATTTCAGCACCACGTTGTTTTGAAGTAGAAGCCCGACTACGTCAATTACTAGATATTCCTGTCTTTCACGACGATCAGCACGGAACGGCAATTGTTGTACTCGCAGCGCTAAAGAATTCACTCAAGCTAGTTAAGAAAGATATTTCGTCGGTAAAAATTGTGATGAGTGGAGCTGGGGCTGCAGGTACCGCAGTCGCTCGCTTGTTAGTTAAGAGTGGTGCCAAGAACATCATTGCATTCGACAAAGATGGTGTAATCAATAGTTCTTGCAGTCGTGACGATGAGATGCGTGCTTGGTTTATTGATCATTCAAATCCAACTAATTTTTCAGGTGATCTTCATCAGGCGATGTCGGGCGCAGATGTATTTATTGGCGTCAGCGCACCCAATGTACTCACCGAGTCAGATGTTGCTTCTATGGGTGAGAAGTCAATTGTCTTCGCACTTGCAAACCCAGATCCAGAAGTGGATCCTGTCATTGCCCGCAAATACGCCGCTGTCGTGGCAACTGGGCGAAGTGATCAACCAAACCAGATCAATAACGTTCTTGCCTTCCCAGGAATCTTCCGTGGATTACTCGATGCACAAGCACATAAGATCACCGATGATCTTCTAGTTGCCGCCGCAAATGCGATTGCTGATTGTGTCTCTGCCTCACAACTAAACGCCTCATTTATTGTCCCAAGTGTCTTTGATCCTCAAGTGGTGACGAAAGTTGCAGCCGCCGTAAAGGCGAGTGTATGAGTGATTTAACTAAGTTCTTTGTAGAAAACTTTGAGAATTTAGCGCCATTTATCTTCTATCTCATTGTTGGCATCATCATCTTTGTTGAAACTGGCGTTCTCCTTGGCTTCTTTCTTCCAGGAGATTCACTTCTCTTCGCTGCTGGAATCGTCGCTTCAACTCATGGAAACATCAATCCAGCGATTCTTGCGATCGTAGTGTTCATGGCCGCTTTTCTCGGAGACCAAGTTGGCTTTGTATTCGGTCGCGTTATTGGCCGTCCATATCTAGAACGTCGCAAATCTGAGCGCATCCAAAAGATGATCAAGAAATCTGAAATTTACTATGAGAAGTACGGTTTCTGGGCAGTCGTCGGCGCACGCTTTATTCCTTGGGTTCGCACCTTCGTTCCACCAATTGCTGGAAGTACGCAGATGAATTACTACAAGTTTCTATTTGCTAACGCATTGGGTGCGCTCATCTGGGGCGTTGGCATCACGCTATCTGGCTTTTATGCCGCATCGTTACCGTGGGTTAAGACTTCAGCAGTAACAATCGGCTGGATATTTATTTCTCTGTGGCTGCTCTCTTTAATTGTGAATTTCGTACGCCACCGACAAGTACTCCGAGATAAGTAAGAATAATTCCGGAGACAAGATAGACGCTTATCTTCACTCCATCTGTTGGCGAGACAAGATCAATCAGTAGAGATCCAACTAGCTGTCCACCAACGCTTATCAGCGTAAATGTGAGCACGCCAAGATGTTGAACGATGGTCGAGGTAAAGGCAACGTAGATCACCCCGATTACTCCACCTGTATAGATCCACCAAGGACCTGCCGGAAGTGGTGAAAGTTTCATTCCACCAAAGGTCATTGCAAAGAAGAGGATGATCAGGAGAAATGTAGTTCCCATCGCAAAGTTCAAAAGTGATGTTGTAAAACTTTGCTGCGAATGCTCATTAATCTGTCCATTGAGCGCGCGCTGAACACCGACAATAGCGCCTGCAAATATTCCAAGAACAACCGCTGCAATAGACAAATCGCGTCCATCAAGACGATCTGCAACCGAAATGAAGACTGCAAAAACTGTCACAAAAGCTGCGGCAACACGTCTTGGCGTGATCTCTTTCTTTCCGCCTCCGGTTAAACCAATCCAATCAACTAACAGTGAAATGGCGCTTTGCCCAGCAATAGCTGCAACTGAATAGATAGCCACTCCAATAAGCGGAACGATTTGGGTTTGTACCGCTACAAAACTTCCTCCAAGCATTCCCGCAAAGAGCGTCCATGGCGGAATCTCTTTCGCAACAACAGCTTTACGAAGTGCGCGAACACCTTCTTTAATTGAGGGGTTAAGGAGTGCGATCACAACAATGATGATTAATCCGGAAGTAAACGAAACAAGGGCGGCTTGTAAACCGTTGCCCAGCCGATGCGATAACTCGCCATTGGCGCGTGCCTGTAAAGCGATCATGAGGCCGGATATAGCGGCGAGAAAATCTAGCCGTTTATGTTGCATCCGCACACTTTACTTTAGCTATCGAGTTGAAGTGTGATTTCTAGCCACTCTTCTTCTCGTTGAACAAGTTCAGATTCGATGGAAGCGATATCTGTAGCAATCTCAATTAAGCGATGAGCATCAGTTGATGCTTCGTTCTGCTGATTCTTGAGATCCACAAGCTTCTCACGCGCCTTCGCAATCTGTCGCTCCACTCGGGCTAAATCTTTCTTAAGAAGACGCTCTGTCTGAGCGGATGAGACTTTCTTTTCGCCTTGTGAAGATCCACCCTTGAGTGAACGAGATCGATCTTCTAGATATTGATCGACACCGCGCGGAAGATCTCGAAGTTGGCCATCACCAAGTAATCCCACAAATCGATCACACACTCGTTCGAGGAAGTATCGATCATGTGAAATCACAATAAGAGTTCCGCCGAAACTATCTAATAGATCTTCAAGTTCAGTAAGTGTTTCGATATCAAAATCATTTGTTGGTTCATCAAGTAGTAATACATTCGGTGAATCCATAAGCAAACGCGTAAGTTGCAAGCGACGTTTCTCGCCACCAGAGAGGTCTCCTACTGGTGTCCATTGCCCGTCACGATCAAAGCCCAGTCGTTCGCAGAGCTGCGATGCTGAAAGTGTTCGCCCTTTACCAATCTCAATGTGGTTAGCCACATTTTCGACCGCTTCAAGAACGCGCCATGTTGGGTCTAGCTCATCTAAATGCTGGGTAAGAAAGGCAATTTTTACAGTTATTCCAGTGACTAATTTTCCTGCAGCGACCTCGAGCTCTGCAGCCATCGTTCGCATGAGAGTCGTTTTTCCTGCGCCGTTGACTCCGACAATTCCAAAACGATCACCGGGTCCGATATTCCACGTTAATTCGTTAATGAGCTCTTTATCGCCGGCGGTAATTTTCGCGTGCTGATACTCCAAAACGGTACGACCGAGTCGATTGAGTGCAAATTTAAGTAGCTCTGATTTATCACGCGGTGCTGGCTCGCTACTGATTAACTCATTCGCTGCATCAACACGGAACTTTGGTTTCACAGTCTGGGCCGGTGCACCACGGCGAAGCCAAGCAAGTTCTTTACGGATCAGTTGGTTACGTCGTGCATCCATCGCACTTGTTTGGCGGGCTCGCTCAGCCTTTGCCAAAACATATGCCGAATATCCCCCGTCGTACTCTTCGAGCGCGCCACCAACAACTTCCCATGTGCGATCGGTTACGGCATCAAGAAACCAACGATCGTGAGTAACAACTAGGACGGCTAGATCTCTTCGCGCATTTAAATGTTGAGCAAGCCAATCTACGCCTTCCACATCAAGGTGGTTAGTAGGTTCATCGAGCATGATCAGGTCCAGCTCATCAATAAGTAGCTTTGCTAAACCAACTCGACGCTTCTCTCCACCCGATAGCGTGACAAAAACTCTTTCAAAGAGATGATCATCGAAACCACCGAAGAGACCAGTGAAGACTTCACGAATCTTTGGATCACTCGCCCATTCATGTTTAGCACGATCTCCGATAACGAGATCGCCTACGGTTGCGCTTTTATCGGCTAAATCAACTTGTGAAAGCATTCCTACTCGAACTGAATTTCCTTGCGTTACTCGTCCCTCATCCGCTTTTTCTATTCCAGCAATAATCTTCATCAGCGTGCTTTTGCCAGCACCATTTCGACCCACAATTCCAATTCGATCGCCTTCAGAGACACCAATAGAGACTTTTGTGAGTAATGGGCGGATATCAAAGGCCTTACTTACACCTTCGAGATTAACAAGATTGCGTCCCATAATGGAGAAGCGTACCTTTGCGCCATGATGGTTACAGACCGTGAATACGCAGTTGCACTCGATGAGAAGGATCCGCTAAAAGGGTTTAAATCACTTTTCATGATTTCAGATCCAGATATGTGTTATTTGGATGGAAATTCACTCGGTCGCTTGCCTCTCGCCACAGTCACTGCAGTCAATGATTTTATGACTCGTGAATGGGGACCTGAAGTTGTCACTGGTTGGGGGCATTGGGTAGATGAAGCACAACCAACAGGAGATCTTCTTGGCCGTGCAACGCTCGGCGCGGCAGCCGGACAAGTTTTAGTCTGCGATACAACATCGGTTAACTTCTATCAATTGGCACTTGCAGCAATTCATGCACGCCCTGGTCGTAAAACAATTATTACAGATGCCGCGAATTTTCCAACAGATCGCTACATCCTTGAGGGAATAGCAAAACAATTTGGGCTCAAACTAATAATTATTGACAATGAAACTCTGGGAAGTGCCGAGAATGAACGCATTACCCCTGAGATTTTAGAAAAGTATTTAAGCGATGATGTAGCTCTTGTAACCCTCGAAGTTATTCAATATCGATCAGGTGCGCGCAATGACATCAAATCTCTCACGGATTTGGTACGTAAACATGGCGCATTTTTGTTATGGGATGCCAGCCATGCTGTCGGTGCCATCGAGATGAATTTCGATAAGAACGGCGTTGATATTGCAGTCGGTTGTACCTATAAATATGGAAATTCTGGCCCGGGATCACCTGCTTGGTTATATGTAAATAAGCGAGTGCAAGCAGAGTTACAAGTTCCTATTCAAGGTTGGTTCTCACAAGGAGATCAATTTGGAATGGGGCCAGTCTTTGAACGCGCAGATGGAATTCGCGGATTCCAAATTGCATCACCTTCACTCATCGGGCTACGTTGTGTTAAAACTGCCTTCACGATGATTGAAGAGGCGGGCATCGACGCAATCGCAAGCAAGGCTGCTATCGGTACTCAGATGATGATTGAGCTTTACGACGCTTGGCTTGCAGATTTAGGTTTTACGCTACTGACCTCTCGCACGGCATCTGAGCGTGGTGGACATATCTCACTCGGACACCCAGATGCAGCGCGAATCTGTGTGGCACTTCGTCAATTCGCCAACGTGATCCCTGATTACCGCACACCAAATTCAATTCGTTTGGCTATCGCTCCCCTTCCAACCTCATATGTCGAGATCTGGGATGGTTTCCAACGTATGCGTGATCTCGTTGCTTCACGTCAATACGAAACAATCAAAGAATCAGATTCGAGAGTCACATGAGCAATCCTTCAGGAAATGAATTCGAATCTGCGCTGACTTACAGTTCATATTTAGCAGTCGATGAACTCTTAGGGCTACAGCGTCCCCTTTCAGATGGGCCAGAACATGATGAGATGCTCTTCATTATTATTCATCAAACGTATGAGCTCTGGTTTAAGCAACTTATTCATGAATTCACCGCTGCCCAACAATCGTTAGAAGCTGGCGACACCCATCGCAGCCTTGCAATCTTGGGACGCATTCGCACGATTCTTAAAGTATGTGTGACGCAGATCGATATCTTGGAGACGATGACGCCTCTGCAATTTAACGCTTTTCGCGGATACCTCGCATCCTCAAGTGGTTTTCAATCAGCGCAATTTAGAAAAGTTGAAGCGATCCTTGGTCGTCGTGATTCACGGATGTCAGGACACCTTCCACCGAAAGATCAGCAAGAGATTGCAACAATCACTTCGCGTAAAAGTCTCTGGGATTCAACCCTTGCCTACCTCAATCATCGTGGGCATGGGATTCCAAATCACATTCTCAACCGCGATGTAAAAACTCATTACGAAAGTAACGATGAGATTCAAGAGATTCTTCTTGCGGTACATAAACATGATCCTGAAAGTGCGATGGTCTGCGAGCGCCTTGTAGATATCGATGAAGGCTTACAAGAGTGGCGCTATCGCCATGTAAAGATGGTCGAACGCACCATCGGATCAAAGATCGGAACCGGTGGTTCTAGCGGGGTTGAGTATCTTGCTAGCACGCTCTTTGCACCAGTCTTTGCTGACTTGTGGAAGATCAGATCGCGCTTTTAGCTAGATCTTTGGTAGACCGACAACGACAATTTCTTCTAATGGCTTACGACCGCGGGGTGCAAGCTCTCGCTCTGCCAATGCAGCAGGTAACTTCTCTGGACTATCTTGCTGACCGATGGCGATGACAACTACAGGCACGAGCTCGCTTGCCATCTCGACATTGCTGCGCGCCTTATCTTTATCAAAGCCGGTCATCTGATGAGCAACAAGTCCACGATCGTGGGTTTCAATAACAAGTTGGGCGACAGCTAATCCACAATCGAATTGATAATCAGCATGGATAGATCCATCATCGCGTGTTGGTTGTGCAGCAACAAGAATCAGTGCTGATGCATTCTTCGCCCATCCTTGATTGAACTCAACGAGAGAGGTAAGAATTTGATTAAATGTTGAATCGCCACGCTTTCCTACAAAGAAGCGCCACGGTTGTCCGTTAAATGCAGATGGCGCCCACCGAGCAGCTTCTAAGATCCCTACGAGATCAGTGTTTGAGATTGGCGCGTGCTCATCGAGTGAACGAGGACTTCTGCGGATTGCAATTACTTCATTTACTGGAACGGCGGTCTTTGCTCTCATAACGGGTGACCTTACATCGCCAATTCGCACCGTGCAGTCTGAAAACTATCCACCTTGCACCTGCAGAGAGTGAAATTCGTAGAAAATCAGATGGACCCAGAAGCCTGGTATGACCTCATTGATAAAGTTCTTGATAAAGTCTCTCTCCTATGATCATTACAGCTGCCAATGCAGTAATTGAGGGTGAAGCGCGTAGTGATGTCTGGATTGATATTCGTGATGGTTTAATTCATGAAATTGGCGATGGCCCTCATTCATCTGCCGAGAGAAAATTCTCTGGAACATTGATTCCAGGATTCATTGATATCCATTGTCACGGTGGCGGTGGATTCTATTTTTCTAACCCACACCCAGATCTGATCGCCATTGCAATTAATATTCATCGACAAGCAGGCACCACTACTCAATACGCAAGTCTGGTGACCGCCGATCTTGATCAACTTAAAGCCCAGATTGAGGCGCTGATTCCATTTGTGCGAAGCGGTGATCTCGCTGGAATACATCTCGAAGGTCCCTATCTCTCTCGAGCCAAATGTGGCGCACATGCTCCGGAGCTCCTCCGCTCACCGCACCTTAGCGAGATAAAATCTTTGATTGAGTGGGGGCAAGGAACGATTGCAATGGTGACGATTGCACCTGAACTTGAGGGAGCGCTCGATTCGATTGCCTGGTTGGCATCCCAAGGAATTGTTGCCGCAATTGGCCATTCAGATGCAGATGCAGATACTGCTCGTGCTGCCATCGATGCTGGTGCAAAGGTTGTTACCCACTTTACAAATGCGATGGCAAAGATGGTTGGTGGACAATCAATGGCCACAGAAGTATTAGAAGATTCAGATATCTCTCTCGAACTTATCAACGACGGTACCCATGTTCCGATTGATGTCATCGAAGTACTGAAGAAAAAAGCTTTAGAAAGAACAATCCTTGTCACAGATGCGATGTCTGCTGCCGGCGGCAACGATGGCAAATATCTAATTGGTGATTTAGAAGTCGAAGTTAAAAACTCTATCGCTCGCTTAGTAACCAATGGCGCACTCGCCGGAAGCACTCTCACAATGGAGCGAGCATTTATCAACTTTGTAAATAAAGGTGGCGTAAACATTGTTGATGCAGTTCATGCCTCTTCTACTCGTGCGTCACAAGTTTTTGCTCTAAAAGATGTAGGTTCCTTAAGTGTTGGAAAAAAAGCGGATATTCTGCACTTTGATGGAAAAAAGATAGAATTACTTAGTTTTTAAAGTAAAAACACGCGTAAATTTCATATTAGTTGCAACTTATTTAGAGATCAGAGATACTTATGTCCTAACGAATTGGACTTTACAAATGTATTCCACGATGCACACGCATCACGCAAGTACCTTTAGACATATCCCTGCCACATCAAAACCGGTATCGCCAGAGCGGGTTGCTCAAGTTTTGGCAGATGAATGGAAACTTTTCACCAAGAACACAAAGACATCTGAGGCTGAAAGTAAGCGCGCCTTCGATTCTCTACCGCTTGGTGTGACCTCAAGCTTCCAGCACTGGGATCCGTATCCAATTTCTATCGCCTCTGCTGAGGGCGCCTGGATGACAGATGTCGATGGGCGCAAGCTGCTCGACCTTTCAATGGGCTTCGGCGCAATGCTCGCCGGCCACCTCAATCCGATCGTTGTCGAAGAGATCCAATCTTCACTTCGCACAGGAATGCTCTTTGTAACTCCTTCGCCGATTTCTACAGACGCCGCAGAGCGTATCTGTAAGCGCTTTGGAATCGACCAAGTTCGCTTCACCAACTCAGGTACAGAGTCAACGATGTACGCGGTTCGCGTTGCTCGATCTGTCACCGGCAAGATGGGCCTCCTCAAGGTTGAAGGTGGATATCACGGAAGCTATGACCCATTTGTAGTTTCAAGTAAGCCATCACTAGATGTCATCGGAGATCCTGAGAATCCGACCCCAGCAATTGATGCCAATCTTGTTCCAGGAGATATCTACGTTGTTCCATTTAACAATCTCGGTGCGCTCGAGAGAATGTTTGAAAATAACTCTTCGAAGATTGCCTGTTTTATTGTTGAACCAGTTCTTGAGAACTTAGCGATTGTTCTGCCAGATGCGGGTTACCTCGAAGGTGTTCGTGCCTTATGCGATAAGTACGATGTCATTCTTATCTTTGATGAAGTGAAGACAGGCCTCACAGCAGGAGCGCACGGTGCCTCTGCTCGTCTTGGTGTTCAACCTGATCTGATTACTCTTGCAAAATCTATTGGCGGCGGACTTCCACTTGCAGCATTTGGTGGAAAGAAGAAGTACATGGATTACGTCACCAACGGCAAGATGGCACACTTTGGAACTTTCAATGGAAATCCACTTGCAATGGCTGGTGTTCGCG
>JBILXG010000004.1:0-15289 GCA_044369465.1 Candidatus Planktophila sp. | reverse complement strand
GATCAAACTCTTTTGCGACTGTAGCGATCGCATCTTTGCGATCCATGCCTGCAGACTCGAATTCGCGCACTCGATTAACCATCTCATCAGCAGTCTTTGCTGCAGATCCCACAGGAACTCCAGCAATTACCATTGTGATCTCACCAAGAATCTCTTTTGATGTCGACCATGTCAATAACTCACTCAAAGTACCGCGGACAGTCTCCTCGTAGGTCTTTGTCATTTCGCGACAAATCGCTGCGCGACGATCGCCACCGAAAATCTCGATCGCATCGGTAAGGCATTCTGTAATTCGATGCGGAGCTTCAAAGAAAATCATTGTTCTCTCTTCAAAGCGAAGTGATTCAAGATGAGACTGACGCGCACCAGCACTTCGTGAGAGAAAACCTTCGAAGGTAAAGCGATCTGTGGCAAGGCCGGATAGAGCAAGAGCCATGGTTGGCGCACTTGGGCCAGGGATAACAACGATGGGAATATCTAGTGCGATTGCATCGCGAGTGAGGCGAAAACCTGGATCACTAATTGTTGGCATGCCGGCATCCGATACAACGAGTACGCGCTTGCCAGCTTGTAGCAGTGCAAGAACTTCTTGCGTACGCGCTGTTTCATTTCCGTCAAAGAAAGAAATGATCTTTGCGGTGAATGTAACGCCGAGGTCGGAAGCCAAACGATGGAAACGGCGAGAATCTTCGGCAGCGATTACTTCAGCGCTTTCGATAGCTTCCTTAAGGCGCGGGCTTGCATCTCCTGGATTTCCAAGGGGAGTTGCTGCAAGAGTTAAGGTCACAGCGCTATCTTCTCAGGAATTACTCCACTTTACTTACAGATGCGCATACCCTTGCGCTTATGACCTACGTAGGAATCTATGCGATCGCAGCAATTGGATTTCTCCTGCGCATCATCAATTTGGGTCTTCCTAAGGGATTGATCTTTGATGAGGTCTATTACGTAGATGGTGCGAGAGATCTTCTGGCCTATGGTGTCGAGGTCGATGGAAGTAACCCTGAATTCATAGTCCACCCACCAGTTGGAAAGTGGTTGATTGCAGCTGGTATTCAAGTATTTGGTAACGATGAATTTGGGTGGAGAATTTCTACGGCAATAGCAGGGGTTATCTCGATCATCCTTATCGGTCTAATCGCCCAAAGACTCTTTAGATCTCGCTTCCTGACACTCTTAGCAACTTTTCTCGCCACAGTTGATGGACTTGCTCTAGTCCATTCACGTACCTCGCTTCTAGATAATTTCCTTACAACTTTCATTCTCGCTGCAACTTATTTCTTTATTCGAAAGAATTATCTTGCCACTGCAATCTTTCTAGGATTCGCTCTCGGAACTAAATGGAGCGCGCTCTACTTTGTTGCAATCTTTGGAGGTATTGCTCTCTATCGCGCCTTTACACACCACACAGGACGTGATTTGATCAAACCAACTGTGTCCCGCATTGCAACATTTGGAATAGTTCCAGTTGTCATCTATGCAATTTCTTGGGCTGGTTGGTTTATTTCAGATCGCGGTTGGGGTAAAGATCATTCATCAAATCCGATTGCATCATTTATCTACTATCACCAGCAGATGCTCGGTTTCCATACTGGTCTGAGTCAGAAGCACACCTACGAAGCACATCCTTGGACATGGCTGATTCAATCCCGTCCGACATCTTTCTTTTACCAATCGCCAAAAACGTGTGGCGTAGATTCGTGCTCTCAAGAAGTGCTTGCAATGGGAACACCATTTCTCTGGTGGGCTGGAGCGATATCTGTCTTTGTGGTTGCTGGGTTTTGGATTAAATCAATCGTAAAGAGAAGGATGGAGCCGGCCTCAACAATCATTGTTATTGGTATGGCTGCTGGTTATCTACCGTGGTTTGCTTTTCAAGATCGAACAGTCTTTTCCTTTTATTCAATTATTTTTCAGCCATTTCTTATACTTGCAATTGTTTACTGTGCGCGCTGGTTTATCTCTCAGAATCAAAGAGGGGGCACTATCGGTAGCGTTGCATTTGCGTTACTGGTCTTCTTTAACTTCCTCTATTTTCTCCCGGTCTTTGTGGGAGATGTCATGACATACGAAGCTTGGTATGCGCGTATGTGGCTGCCGAGCTGGATTTAGCGCAGGCTACGCAGGCTACTGATTAGAGGCGCGGTTTTCGCGAAGACGATTAACTGCTTCTTCAGCTAACTGCTGATCAAAGATTTCATCCCTCGATGGCGCAGCAGCAGCGAGTGCCTCGCGCTCAAGACGCTCTTGCTCTTCACTCCACTTACCTGGCTCAGTTAAATCGATTACACGACGTGATGGGACTGCCTTAGCTGCATTTACATATGTAGGAACTGGAATGCTCTGTGGATCCCATTCACTTGCAGCTTTCTGACTTCCTTTAGGCAAGATAGTGACACCAGAAATCTCTCGTTCAGAGAGTGGAATCCAATGTTCAGTTGTTGTCTTCGGAGTAACAACGTCCACAAGATTTGTTGGTGAGATGCCAGCGTTTGTGCGATGTAGCTCATCGCGACGACGCTTCGCAATCTTCTCAGTGTTGGTGTCATGTCGTACATGTGCAAGATAGAAAATGAATCCCGCAACAGGTAACAAGATGAGTGTGTAAGTAACTGCCTGCATAACTGCACCTACCAATGTCATAACAAATGAAGTGAGAATGAGAGAGAAGAAAAGTCTTCTTCTCGTTAACTTAAGTTGATGTGCTCTTAATCGATCAACTTCAGAGAGAGGGCTAGCACTCCCAGAAACAACTTCAAGCGCACTGCGATATCTCTGAGCGCTCTTGCCGGTGAATTCGTTTCTGCTATGTATCCACCGTGGCAGAAAATAGGCAACCCACATGCCGATAATTGCTAGATAGATGATCCCCGAAGCCATGATGAACCAAGATTAAGGGGTCACCCCTTCACATCTGTGGATTTGCCCCTCACCCATCTGCACTTTTTTATTTTTTATTCGACCGTTGGGTTCTCTTTTACATAGCTCACGTGGTCTCGCCACTGTCCATCAATGTGTAAATATCTATTCCGCGTACCTTCGAGAAGATAGCCAGCTTTTTCGGCAACTCTGCATGAAGGTGCATTCTCGGGGCGAATGTTGATCTCAATGCGATGCAATCCGAGTTGATCGAAACCAAAGCGCGTCAGGATTTCTACCGCTCTTGTCGTGTAGCCACGATTAGCGAACTCCTGATCAATCCAATAGCCAATATGGCCACCGCGCAGGGCGCCATAAATCACTCCGCCAAGTGTGATCTGCCCAACGAGATTGGGGCCTTTCCAGATAACAAAAGAGAATGAGCGGCCGTGTCGAGCTTCGCGGTTAAAGGTTGCAATCATTGAGAAAAACGATGGGAGTTGCGGCACTGCAGCAGCGGGTCCGACCGTCACCGTCGGCAGTGTGGCTTCCCATTGCTGCAGCCATTCACGATTTCGGTTGCGCAGTCGATTCCATTTCATTCGATCACGCAGGCGAAGTGGGCGAAGTTCTAGCTCACCATCACTTAAGAGGATCGGCCACTGGTGTGCCTGATGTGAAGACATAATGACTAGATATATCGACGTTCGAGAACAACAACGGTGACATCAGCACCTGTTTCTAGTGATGTGACATTCTCTGGGACCGCGATGAAGGCATTTGCATCTGAGAGCGTGGTCTGTTCGTCCTGAGCCGACGAATCACCCTTACCTAGCGGAGTAATCGACTTTCCATCCTCTGACAAAATTCCACGAACATATGACCGTTGCCCATCTGGGGAGGTAATTGGCTTCTCCAACTTCGCCTTCACCGCTGGGCGATGAATGGTGGATGCTCCAAGCATCGTGCGGATCATTGGGCGGACAAAGAGTTCAAATGAAATATAGGCAGCGATGGGATCACCAGGGAGAGTAACTACCGGAACTTTATCTGGCCCGATAGTGCCGTAATTATGACGACCACTTGATTCGATCGCTAAATCAATTGTGGTGATCTCACCAATCCCTGAAAGTGTGCGAGTGATGAGATCGAAAGAATCATCATTGCGCTCACCACTGATAATGATTAAATCTGCACGTACTAGTTGATCCTCAATGACATCTTTGAGTTCTTCTTCATCATCTGGAATTGTATGAACTCGATAGGCAACGGCACCTGTTTCGCGTACAGCAGTTGTGAGAAGCCATGAATTTGTTTCGAATTCTTCATCTGCTCCGAGCGTCTGTCCGGGCTCGACTAAATCTGGTCCTGCGGAGAGAACAACCACGCGCGGATGTGGGCGAGTAAGAAGATGATCGCGGCCGATAGATGCTGCCAATCCAATCTGAGTAGATCGAATACGGCTTCCCTCTTTAAGGACTAAACGCTCGCCAGCAAATACGTCGGCGGCCAAGGTTGCGCCATGGGCATCAAGAAGTGGCATATCAAAAGGTTCAAGTGGGCGGCAAAGTGCCAATAGGGATGAGAGGAACTCATCAACTCTTACATGCTCTGCCATAATCTCACCATACTTGTTAGAGCTACTGAATACGGGGATTGACGTGAACTTTCAGAATGAAAAGTCTGATCTTCGCAAAAGATATCGGCGAGAACGTAGCGAACATGCAGTGAATACTCCATATTCACATCTGATCAATTCAAAAGAGATTTCGTCAGCACGTGTCATCGCAAGTTACATTTCATATGGTGATGAACCCAACACTTTGGAACTAAACAAGGCAATTATTGCTGCTGGAAAAAAGTTATTGCTTCCTCGCATCATTGAGGTAAATGGTGAACCGGGATTGGAGTGGGTTTCATGGGATGGAGAACCTCAACACCTTGCAAAGCAGGGTCGCATTCTTGAACCGATTGGTCCTGCGGATACTGATCAGAATCAGATTGACGTTGTTATCGTCCCAGCTTTGCGAGTAGATCGTGATGGCTATCGCCTTGGACAAGGTGGAGGGTTTTATGATCGCGCACTTGCGCAAACATCTGCCTGGACAATCGCGCTGATATTTCCTGAAGAAATCTCTGGACAATCTTTACCGCGCGAAAGTCACGATATTCCGGTCAAGGCGTATGCAACTTATGACATGGTGGTGCGATTAACTTAAGGAAGGTTACGAGCCATCACAATTCGCTGCACCTGGTTAGTGCCTTCATAGATCTGGGTTAGCTTGGCATCACGCATCATGCGCTCAACCGGATAATCAGATACATATCCATAACCACCCAATACCTGAACAGCATCTGTAGTTACCTTCATTGCAACATCGCTTGCAAATGCTTTGCTTGATGCAGAGAAAAACTTAAGGTCCTTATCGTTACGCTCGCTCTTTGCTGCAGCCGCATACGTTAATTGACGTGCTGCTTCGATATTCATCGCCATATCGGCAAGAATGAATTGGATCGCTTGGAATTCAAAGATCTCTTTCCCAAATTGCTTACGTTCATGTGAATACTTCTCAGCGGCATCAAGTGCACCTTGGGCAATTCCAAGTGCTTGCGCCGCAATTGTGATGCGTGTGTGATCCAAGGTATCCATCGCAATTGAAAAACCTTTGCCTACTTCACCGATACGGCGATCATCTGAAATCTCAACGTTGTCGAAGTAGACCTCGCGTGTAGGTGAACCTCGAAAGCCCATCTTCTTCTCAGGAGCGCCAAATGAAATTCCTGGATCTGATTTCTCAACAATGAAGGCGGTTATTCCCTTTGATCCTTTGCTTGGATCTGTCTGTGCAATCACTGTATAAAACTCAGAGACGCCAGCATTGGAAATCCATTTCTTACTTCCATTGAGAAGCCATCCGGCAGAAGTCTTCTCTGCCTTTGTCTTGAGCGCAGCTGCATCAGAGCCTGCCTCAGATTCAGATAGGCAGTAGGAAAATCCTTTTCCCTTTGCGAGCTCAGGGAGCCAACGCTTCTTCTGTTCGGTATCTCCACCTAGCATCAACGGCAGTGAACCTAATTTATTAACGGCTGGAATAAGTGATGATGAAGCACATACACGAGCAACTTCTTCAATGATCAGTACGACGGCTAGTGCATCTGCACCTTCGCCGCCAAATTCTGCTGGCACGTGAGCTGCATGCAGATTCGCTTTGATTAAAGCATCTGATGCCTCTTGAGGGAAGCGGTGATCTTCATCGACGGCATGCGCGTGAGGTGCGATCTCTTTCTCTGCCAGAGCACGGACGCTATCGCGAAGATCCTGGTACTCACTTGGCAGTGTAAATAGATCGCTTGTCATTTACTTCTCTTCTCTTTTACTTAGTGATTTCAAATATTCGTTGTATTGCGCAAGCTCGTCTGGTTCTCCCATTGCAGCTTTACGCTCTTCATTGCGATCAATGCGTCGAGTCTCTTTCGCATCATCTCGCATCCAAAGAATAAAGGTTGCAATCAAGGCAAGAATAATTGGAATCTCCCCCATTGCCCAACTGACACTTCCACCCGCACGTTGGTCATCCAGAATCCCTGCACCTAGCCAAGGAATGTTCTGCGAGGAGTAGAAACCGTTATCGATCAACGAGCTTGTTGCAAGGAGTGAGATCGAGAAGAAAGCGTGAATTGCCATCGCTGCAAAGAGCATCACGATACGTACCAAGTGGTGAATACGTCGTGGACTTGGATCTACACCGATGATAATCATGAAGAAGAGGAAGCCCGCAAGAATAAAGTGAATGTTCATCAGTAAGTGACCGGCATGTGTGGCCATCAACGTTCCGAAGAGATCGGTGAAGTAGAGAGCAAAGAGTGATCCATCAAAGAGCGCCAGAGCAACAATTGGATTGGTAAAGAGAACACCAATTCTTGAATGAAGTAGCGCAACGAGAATTGCTCGCGGACCACTTTCGGTAGGTGTTCGCCCTTGCGGCAGGGTCCTGAGCGCAAGAGTGATTGGTGCACCTAAGACCAATCCAATTGGAGCAATCATGCCCAGCGTCATGTGAGCAATCATGTGATATTCAAATGAGTACATGGCATAAACACCCAAGCCACCGCTTGTAGCAAAATCAATTGCAGAGATTCCTAGTGCAAAAGCGATCGTGCGACCTACAGGCCAAGCATCACCACGCTTTTTTAGGATTACAACACCCTTTATATAGAGTGCAACAGCTAAGACAAGTACTCCAATAAAGAAGACATCGGGATCGTAAGCCCAGAGAATGCGCGAGAAGGTGGGCGCTGCTGGAATTACGGGCTCGATGAATCTATCTGGGCTTGCATTTAAAGATAGCCAGATTCCAATTGCAGTTACTCCTGCCATCAACGCAACTTCTGCAGTAATCAAACGTGTGAGTCCGCGCCAATCTATCTTTTCCCGAAGAGATAAGTTCTTGCGATGCAGGTAGCCAATAAATAAGAGAACAGCGGTAAGTATTGTTTTGAGAACAACAACGCGTGCATAGGTGGTGTCCCACGCTTCCCGAAAATTCAAACGTGCCCATGCATTGGTTAATCCGCTGAGGACAACAACAATTGCTGCCCACAGAGCCATCACGCTAAATCGTGGAACCGCCATCTTGCGATCCTCAGCAGCGATAAAGATCAGCGCAAATAGGCCGCCAGCCCAAAGGGTTAAGCCAGCAACGTGAAGAACCATCGACCCTGTTGCTAGAGCGTGCGAACCACCAGATGCGGAGTGGCTTTCAAGTGCCGGTGCTGCAATTGCAATGAGGGAGATGAGCAGAAGAATGAGAGTTGGAATAACTCGTTTCACACGCAAAATTAAGTAGCCGGCAAGAAATGCCACAATTGATTGCGCGAGCAGGTATCGACTTACCAGAATTTGCGAAAGATATGAGCGCATGGTCGTCGTATCTAGCGCATCGGTAAACCCCGCACCCAGTACCTCGGCCAAAGTTGCGACAAAGAAGGTCAGGGATGAGAGGAACCAGATTAATCCGATCAATGAAGCTTTTCTTCTCAACGCTAATGAGTTTGCGGAGAGACCGCCTTCTACGTTGAGCGTAAGAACGCTCATCGCAAGCAGCAGGCCTACGAAGGCAAAACTAGAGAGAAAGGTGAGATATTTTGAAAATGTCAGCAGTACTTCAAGCGGCATGACTATTTCTCTTTAAAGATCTTACGTGCGTATGCACCCATTCCAACAAGTACGAGAATCGAAAGTCCAAGAAGGAATATGACAAAGAGATTAGTTCCAAAATTGCTCCCAACTGGTTCGCTCGTTGCTGAAGCAGTGGGTTGGGGTATTGCACTTGCAGAAGGAGTTGAAAGCACAACTGCCGAATATGTAAATGTGTACGAACCTTCAAGAGGAATGTCAACCTCTGAAAGTAAGAGGTAAGAAACTTTATATACCCCGGAAGTTTCCAGAGGTTTCATCTCTGCAACTGCATCGGTTCCAAGTACGGTGAGGATTCCGGTATCTACGCGCTTACCGTTTGGATCGGTAACGATGATCTCGTTTCCCTCTTCAATGAGTGGAAATTCTGTCGTGATCGTGATTGCACTTGGCCCAGCTTTTAACGTTGAGCCCGCGATGGGTGATGTTGCAACCAAAGTGTTAGCTTGGGCGGATGGTGCGAACAATAAAGTGATCAGAGCTGCGGTTAGGAATATCGCCTTGCTACTGCTCTTCACTTTATGCCTCCTGGCTCGCTAGCCTGCGACTCAATTCGCTTCTATGATCTCACTTCTTTAGACTATGCATCTACCCCAAGCGGGTTTAATTATTAAGAATCTTGAGTATTCGAAGGGAATGTGACGATGCCTACATATCAATACGCGTGTATTGCCTGCGAACATGCCTTCGAGGCGGTGCAATCCTTCTCTGAGGATCCGTTAACTATTTGTCCAGAATGTAAGGGTGAGGTTCGTAAGGTCTACTCAAGTGTTGGTGTTGTCTTTAAAGGTTCTGGTTTTTATAAAACTGATTCAGCAAAACCTGCTCCAACTACAAGTTCAGATTAATCCTCGTGGTGGGGCGGCTTATCGCCTTTGATATCTTCGTCACGTTTTGCATCAATATCTTCGCGAGGATCGCGTTCATCCTCTGTTGTGGTCGGAAACAAATCGCTCATAAGAATCACATAGTACATACTTAGCCTATGTTTATGCGACTTGGTTCTTTTATTGTCGGTCACCGCAAGAGCGTCCTGATTACCTACATCATTGCCATACTTGTTGCAGGCGGAATCGGTTCACTCTCATTTAGCAGACTCGACTCAGGCGGATACTCCGATCTCAACTCTGAATCCGCCAAAGCAGCGAATTACATCACCGACACATTCAAGGTTCAGGATCCAGTCGCACTTCTGGTCATCGATGCAGGCTCACGTTCAGTTGATGATCCAAAAGTTGCTGCAGATGTTGCATCACTAGAAAAAGAAGTAGCAGCTACAAAAGGAATTAAGCGCACACTTTCGTATTGGTCTGCCGGAAATGCACCTTCACTTAAATCAACAGACGGTAAGGCTGCCTTCCTCTTTATCTATGCAGATATCGAAAATTATGATTTCGATGGTTATGGTGCAGTCGGAAAGATAATTGCCGAAAAATTTGACGGTGAATATAAATCTCTTGAAGTCTATGCAGGAGGCGGCGCTGTAGTTACAGACGCAATCAATTCAAAGATCAAGACTGATCTCCTTTTGGCCGAAGGTATTGCAATTCCTTTGACCTTTATCTTGCTCGCCTTCGTCTTTGGCGCACTCGTCGCATCAGCAATGCCACTCGTTGTTGGCGTTGGCGCGATCCTCGGCTCCTTCTTCTTTACCTATCTATTAACCCTTGTCGCCGATGTCAGCGTATTTGCGCTCAACCTGATCACAGGTCTAGGGCTAGGCCTGGGTATCGATTACGCCCTCCTTATTGTTAACCGATTCCGCGAAGAGATGCATAATGGAAAGAGCGTTGAAGAGAGCGCAATCATCACTGTTGGTACCGCCGGAAAGACCGTTTTCTACTCTGGTTTGACTGTCATGGTCACACTCAGCGCGCTCTTGTTATTCCCGCTTAACTTCCTTAAATCATTTGGTTATGCCGGAGTTATCGTCACACTCTTTGCAATCTTTGGAGCACTCATTCCGCTACCTGCACTGCTTGCCATCCTAGGTAAGAAAGTGGATAAAGGTGTCACTCGCAAGAGCGGACTTGCTCCAAAAGAAGATGGTCGCTGGGCAACAACTGCTCGCCTTGTAATGGCTCGTCCAGTTCCTGTTGTTATCGCTTCTCTTGCGATCTTAATTGTTATGGCGTTACCAATTGCCAACATTGCTTTTGCTCAAGTTGATTCGCGTGTTCTTCCAGAATCTAACCGCGCTGCAATTAGCTCTGCCGTCGTTGAAGATAGATTCGCAAGTTTTGAGGGAAGCCCTATCGAAGTCATTCTTCCTAATGGCGCAGGTCGCGAAGATTCACTTAATTCTTTCTTAGCACAAGCAAAATCGGTTGAGGGAATTACCCGTGTAGGAACTTTGGAATATGCCGGTGATGATATTCGCGTGCAAGTTATTCCAGGAACAAGTTCTCGATCACTAGATGCCGAAAGACTGATTAAAGAACTGCGCGCACTAGAAAAGCCAGATGGCTTGCTTATTGGTGGAGCCGCAGCTGATTTCACCGATTCACAGGGAGGTATCGCGCGAACGCTTCCTTGGGCACTTGGTTGGATTGGATTCGCTGTCTTTGTTTTGATCTTCGTCTTTACTGGATCAATTATCTTGCCGATTAAAGCGGTACTCCTTAATGGTTTGTCTCTTGTTGCAACACTGGGCGTAGTCACATGGATCTTTATTGAAGGCAATCTCAAGTGGCTCGTTGGAGATTTCACAGTGACAGGAACTCTCGATACCGGATCTGTAATCCTGGTTGCCGTCGTTGTCTTTGGTTTATCTATGGATTATGAACTCTTCCTGCTCTCAAGAATTAGAGAAGAACATCTACTTGGTAAATCAAATGTTGAGGCTGTCGCTACAGGTTTACAGCGATCTGCACGCATTATTACCGCCGCCGCACTATTGCTTGCAGTGGTATTTGCAGCATTTATTTCAAGCGGTGTTACCTCAATCAAGATGCTTGGCTTTGGAGTTGCTTTCGCAGTTCTCCTTGATGCCACTCTCGTACGTGCACTCTTAGTACCTGCACTGATGCGACTCTTCGGAGAGCGCAACTGGTGGGCGCCTAAGAGCTTACGTAGATTTACGCTCACTCACTAAGAGGGCTTACCCTTAGGCCATGGATCTCATCGCCACCCTGCAATGCTCAGATCAACCTGGAATCGTTCATGCGATGACCAGCGCTGTTCTTGCCTGTGGTGGAAACATTATCGAGAATCAACAATTTACAGATGAGCCGACCAACACTTTTGTAATGCGCACCCGCTTTGAAACAACTCAGGGTATCGATGCAGCTCGCAAGAGTCTCAATGACGGACTAGGAAAGTTTTCACCTACTCTTCACATCCGTCCAACTCAGAGCAAGCCACGTGCACTCGTCCTGGTTACCAAAGAGAGCCACTGCCTACGCGATCTGCTCTATCTTCTTGAACTCGGCGAACTCCCCATCGAGATTCCAGTAGTTGTCTCCAATCACGAAGATCTTCGCTCGCTTGTTGAATCCCATGGTTTCACATTTATTCATCTACCCGTGACAGCTTCAACAAAGGCGACACAAGAGAAAGAACTCCTCGCCCTCATCGAAAAGCATTCAATCGATTTCGTTGTGCTTGCCCGTTACATGCAAGTTCTATCAAATGATTTCTGTGCCGCGCTCCCTGGGCGGATCATCAATATCCACCACTCATTCTTGCCAGGTTTCAAAGGTGCAAAGCCTTATCACCAAGCTCATGCTCGTGGCGTGAAGATCATCGGCGCAACTGCACACTTTGTTACTGCCAATCTTGATGAAGGTCCAATCATCGAACAAGATGTTGCTCATGTTTCGCATACATCAACGCCAGACGATCTCATTGCACTCGGTCGAGATATCGAGCGACGCGTTCTTGCTAAGGCTGTAAAACTATATGCGCAAGATCGAATCTTTATAGTTGGTGAGCGGACAGTAGTTTTCTCTTAGATTGAACTTATAGAAATTGAGTGTCCCCGGCGGGAGTTGAACCTGCGACCTACCGCTTAGGAGGCGGTTGCTCTATCCACTGAGCTACGGGGACTCATTCTTTCCTTGTAATTTGGGTTTACTTGGCAAAGGTTATCGTTAGCGATAACCTACGCTAAACACGCTCACACGGAGCGTGTGTAAGAATATATGAGAGGCCACCCATGAAAGCGCTCGTTATCGGCGCAGGCGGAGTTGGCAGTGCAATCGCAAATATCGCATCACGTAGACCATTTATTTCTCAAATGGTTATTGCCGATCGCAACCTGTCACGAGCCGAAGCCGTAATAACAAAGGTAAAAGATTCACGATTCTCCGCGGCGGAGGTGAATGCTGCAGAACTTGAGGACATACGCGCTCTCATTCGCAAGGCAAAGCCAGATATTGTCATTAACGCAGTTGATCCACGATTTGTAATGCCAATCTTCTTGGCGTGTGAAATCGAAAACACGAATTACATGGATATGGCAATGTCACTTTCTCGCCCGCATCCTCACTACCCAAACTCAGAGACTGGCGTAAAGCTTGGCGATGAACAATTTGCGCGCGACTGGAACTGGGCTGAACGCGGTATCTACGCACTTGTTGGCATGGGAATCGAACCTGGTATGAGCGATATCTTCGCGCGTTACGCCTCGGATGAACTCTTCTCACGTCTTGATGAAGTGACTGTCTTTGATGGTTCCAACTTAACTGTTGAAGGAGCTGACTTTGCTCCATCATTTTCAATCTGGACAACAATTGAAGAGTGTTTGAACCCACCATTGGTATGGGAAGACGGTCGCGGTTGGTACACCACTGAGCCATTCAGCGAGCTTGAAGTATTTGATTTCCCAGAAGGAATCGGACCTGTCGAGTGCGTGAACGTCGAGCACGAGGAGGTTGTTCTTATTCCTCAGAAAGTCGATGCCAAGAAGGTTCGATTCAAGTATGGTCTTGGATCTGAATTTATTTCTACGCTGAAGACAATTCATATGCTCGGCATGGATAGTAAAGATTCAATCAACGTACAAGGTGTTCAAGTATCACCACGAGATCTGCTCGCAGCAGCGCTTCCTGATCCTGCAACTCTTGGTGCACGCATGCGAGGAAAAACATGTGCCGGAACTTACGTCAAAGGTTTGGATAAGAACGGAAAGCCAAAGGCCGTCTATATCTATAACGTTGTAGATAATTCATGGTCGATGGAAAATTACGGTGACCAAGCAGTTGTATGGCAGACCGCAATTAATCCTGTGATGGCACTTGAACTCATCCATAAGGGAATCTGGAAACCAGAAGGTGTAAATGGTCCAGAGTGGTTTGATCCGAAGCCATTCCTAGAACTCCTTGAGACCTACGGAAGTAGTTGGCACATCAGAGATGAAGATGCGACTGGAGTTGAGGCTTAGCAATGTCGAAGTGGGCACTTGTCACGGGAGCAACAGCCGGGATTGGCGAAAGTTTTACCCGTTTACTTGCATCAAAGGGTTTCAATATTGCCCTTGTTGCCCGTGACGAGGCCCGCCTTCACGAAAGAGCAGCTGCGCTGCGCGAGAAGTATGGAGTGCAAACTTTTGTTCTCCCTGCAGATCTGGCAACTGCTCAAGGTTGTGCATCAGTTGAGGAGTACCTCAAGGAATTTGATATTGAGGTACTCATCAATAATGCCGGCTTTGGAATCAACAAAGCCTTCACTGCGAGTAGTTTGGATGCAGAGCAAGATCTTCTTGATGTTCTCGTTCGTACACCGATGCGATTGATGCATGTGATTCTGCCAAAGATGAAGGAACGTAACAGCGGTACGATTATCAATGTTTCATCCGTTGCAAGTTTTATTGCTGGTGGCACATATAGCGCCTCTAAGTCATACCTGACAGTTCTTTCAGAGTCTTTACATACAGAACTCCTTGGAACAGATGTAAAGATCAGTGCTCTCTGTCCCGGTTTCACTCGTACCGAGTTTCACCAGCGTGGCCGTATGAAGATGAAGGGCTTGCCAGAATTTATGTGGCTTAATTCTGACCAGTTAGTCGCTGATGCCTGGTCAGATGCTCAGTCAGGTAAAGCTGTAAGCATCCCGGGATGGCAATATAAACTTTTGGTCGGAGTAATCTCCAGCACACCACGTCGATTCGTTCGCAAGATCGGAATGAATCTTCGTAAACGCCAACGCTGACTCTCACAGGAATTTCACTGATTTTGCCTCTACCCTAGATAGAATTACGGGATCATCTACGGAGGTATTTCATGTTTCGCAAGGTTCTCGCTGCATCTACTGCCGCACTACTAGTTTCCCTCACCCTCAGCGTCGCTCCGGCAAGTGCGGCTGTGAAGAACGGAACCCCTTGCTCCAAAGCAGGAGCCACGACTAAATCTGGTGGTACTACCTTCAAGTGTGTTAAGTATGCGCTGGTAAAGAACTCAAAACTCTCATGGCGTACATCAGATTGCATCACAACAGTCAACACTTACTTAAAGGCTAACTCTGCCGTTACTGCAGCTAAGGCTCAAACGACTTTGACTGTTGCAGCCTTAGATGAAGCGATTGCGAGCCTTCAGGAGTCAGTAACTGCACTCACTCCAGTAGTTGCAGCAGATGTAAAAGCTGAACAAGATCGAATCGCGGCAATTAAGGTCAAACTAGATGCGATGAAGGCCGATACTGCAAATTTGACGAAGAATGCAAAGAATATTAAGGATTATGAGACTGCGATTGCTTGGCGTGAAATCACAGTCAAGCGTCTGAATAGCCAGATCACTGCCTTCGCGTCAAAAATTAAGAAAATGCAGAGCGAAAAGAATGCTGCAAACAATAATCTCAAACTCATTGAATCCTCAGCGAGCACAGCGCTGACGACTGCACGAACTATCTGCGGCTAGTTAACCAATAGTCACTACTGAAGCAGTTGCCTTAACAGGTAGCTGCTTCAGTGCTGTTGTGGCGGGTCCAACAAGATTCTTACCAGCCAGGGTGAATGTGGCTCCATGTTCATCGCATTGCCATTGATTTCCAGTTTGGAAAAGCGCTCCACCTAGATGGGTGCAGAGTAAATTCACCGCTGTGTAGCCCTTAGCCGATGTGCGCACGAGTGCAATTGATTTTCCTTTGACATCATCAATGCGAACCACGCCGCCTACTTTTCTTAGAGCAGGATTGGCTTTGAGAGTGACTTGAACTTTCCCATTTGCAAGAACCTTGACTCCGGTTGCAGCGGCGGCACTCTCTGGTCTTGCGAAGACACCCACACCAATGAGCGAG
>JBILXG010000065.1:0-4935 GCA_044369465.1 Candidatus Planktophila sp. | reverse complement strand
GCTAATTCGCTCAGATAGAGAGCTATCGGATGGCTCGCGGCCTTGGTAAAGGAGTTGCCATCACCGATTGGCTCTGAACCGATACGTGCTTCGCTCTTCCAAGCGCTGACCTTTGTCTCAAACATATCTTGGCGGGCTCGCTGATCGCCGCCATTACCTGAGCCAGTCATTCCAACTTCATCACCGTAATAGACGCTCGGAATTCCACGCGAGAAATACATCAACGCGTGAGCTAACTTAGTGCGAGCTAAGAGATCATCTTTTGCTCGTAACTGTGCAGCTGGAATAAGGAACCCAACTCGACCCATATCGTGATTACCTAAGAAGGTAACAAGATTTGAAGCGTTAGATGTCGCTGTTGTGTACTGATCATCAATATCAAAGAGTGTGGCAAGGACCGAAGCATCTGAATAGCCTGCGACAAACTGTGTCGCTGTCCGCTGGAATGCAAAATCTAAAACTGTCTGGATCTTTCTCTCGCGCACAAAGTTGACTAGGTTCATCGGATTTACATCATAAACTTCACCAAAAATTGTGAAGTTATTAATTCCAACGTTCTTAGCAGCGCTATCAATACCTGGTGACCAATTCTTAAAGAAGTCGTTATCTACATGTCGGGCGGTATCAACGCGGAAACCTTCAAAACCGTACTTCTTAATCCACTCAGAATACACATTGACCCAACCTTGATATACCTCCGGTTTTTCAGTGGCTAGATCATCAAGGCTATAGAAGTCACCAATTTGGTCACAGCGTCCAACTCCCCAACAACGATCAACACTTCCCACATTGTGATAGTTATCTAATTTATTTAACCAAGCAGGGCTCTTTGCGTTTTTTTGATCTTCCGGAATGAAGGCTGTTCTGTCTGCATACTGGATGACATCACCTGTGTGGTTGGTGACAACATCGAGAATAAGTTTGAGTCCGAGTTTCTTCGCACACGCTGATAGCGCTAAGAGATCTTCATTTGTTCCTAGATGTGGATCAACGTTTAAGAAGTCCTTGCCCCAGTAACCGTGATAGCCAGCTCCTCCACTCGTGGCATCGACTTGAGTTACTAGTGGTGTCATCCACACCGCGGTAAATCCAAGGGCCTTTATGCGCGCCAAGCCATCATCTCCAGGCTGGCAGGTTCCCGTCAGACCCTTGAGATCACCGCCATGAAAGTGGGCGGTACTTGTTGGGTCATAACCGAAAGTTGGATCAGAGGTTTTTCCACCAGCTAAATCATTTGATGCATCACCATTGCGATAGCGATCTGGAAAGACAAAGTAGATAACATCTTTCGATAATCCGACCTGAGGTTTTACAACTTCCTGAGCAGTTGCAGAGTATGGAATTACAAGTGCACAGAGTGCGATACCTGCAATGAACTTCTTAAGCATTAGCCTTTTACAGATCCGGCGGTGAGGCCGTTAACAATGTACTTCTGCAAGCTAAGGAAGATGATCACGATAGGTACTGATGCGATGATCGAACCTGCAGCAAATGGTCCCCAGTTTTCAGAGTACTGGCCGCCGATAAATTGCTGAAGACCAACTGCCACAGTGCGAGATTCCATATCAACGAGGAAGAGGCGCGCGAGAATAAACTCATTGAAAGTTCCGATAAAGCTCAAGAGCGCAACAACTGCCAACACCGGTGCGGCAAGTGGCATAAAGATCAACCAATAAGTCTGTACTGCCGATGCGCCATCAATCTTGGCTGCTTCATCAAGTTCCTTAGGAATTGAATCGACGAAACCTTTCAGAAGCCAGATATTCACACCCATTGCGCCACCAAGGTAGATCAAAAGAAGTCCAGCCTGTGTTCCAAGTCCAAGACTTGGAGCAAATGTGTAGACACGTTCCATGATGACGTAGACCGCAGAGATCGCAAGGATCGCTGGGAACATCTGCACCAAGAGCAGCATCTGGATTCCGGCCTTACGACCCTTAAAGTTAAGGCGGCTAAATGCGAATGCAGAGGCAGAACCAATCGTTACCGATAAAACCGCTGTAGCTCCAGCGACAACAAGAGAGTTCTTTACCCAAATCATGTAAGGAATCGTTGGGTCGGTAAAGAGCAACTTGTAATTAGCAAAAGAAATCTCGCGTGGGACAAAAGAATCTAGACGCAAACTTCCCGTTGAGTTAAAGGAAGAGATCACAACTAGGTAGAGTGGAAAGAGCGAAAATAGGCAGACGGAGATGATTAGTACGTGTCGCCACGCATTCGTGCGAAGCCAGATGCTCATTGGAAACTCTCCAATACCTTTGATTTACGAATGCCATACATAGAGATGGATGCAACGAGTACGAAGATTACAAGTGAGATGGCACTAGCTAATCCGAGATCCTGAACAGAAGATCCAAATGCGATCTTGTAGGTAAAGCTGATCAAAATGTCTGTAGCTCCTGCTAACTCGCCATCGAGTTCGGCACGTGGTCCACCGCCAGTAAGGAGATAGATCAAGTTAAAGTTATTAAAGTTAAATGCGAAAGATGCAATCAGCAGTGGTGAGAGAATCTGAAGAAGCAGCGGCAAAGTAATTTGTCTAAAGATCTGTCGTGGGTTTGCACCATCGATAGAGGCCGCTTCAAGAAGCTCTGATGGGATCGCTTGTAGCGCACCGCTTGAGATGAGATAGAAGTACGGGAAGCCCAGCCACAAGTTAACTAAGATAATTGCAAACTTGGCAAAGGTCGGACTTTGGAACCAAGCGATATCGGTACCCAATAGATTGTTAATCGCACCGAATTCGGTGTTAAACATTCCACCCCAGATCAGAATCGACATAATGCTTGGCATCGCATATGGCAAAATCAAAATTGAGCGGTAAACGCGACGTCCACGGATTGGTTTGTTGAGTGCCAAGGCAAGCAATAAACCGAGTGCGAATGTAGTGAGCACTGAGAGCGTTGCGAAGGTAATGGTCCAGATGAAGACGCTAAGCAGTGGAGCTCGTAGTCGTTCTTCAGTAAACAGTTTTGTGTAATTCTCAAACCAGATTGGAGCACGCCAGCCCGGCTCGAGGTATTGATCTGGGCTACCTTCAATCGCAAAGTTTCCGCGACCGTTATCGGTATAAACCTCTCCGGAGATAATGTTTTTGAATTGATCATTCGCTTCGTCAAAGGCGAGTACTTGCCTAGAAACAATGCCGACTTCAAAACCTTCGAGAGCGATAAAGAAATCATCTTGATATTTAAAGCGTTTCAGTGAATAAACTTCATCAGCATTTGCCATATCGGCCTCTGAGAGCGTCTCAAAGTTCGGCGCACTCTCTGCGACCCCATACTCATTGATCGTTAGATCAGCGGCGATGAGTGGAATGCGGTCTTTTTCGGTCGATATGAAATATGCACCGTTGATCGAATCTGAGACCAAGATTGCTTCCTGCATCTCATAGCGACCGATCTTGATATCAAATGAAGTTCCATCGGCATCAGATTCAAAGCCGCGATTCTTAATCTGTTCGATCGCTTCGCCTTTAGAGATGATGTTGCCGGTCTTGTAGTTATAGCTCGACATCGTCACTGTGTAGAGAATCGGAGAGAGCACAAATGCGACAAGCAAGAGGATGCCGGGTAAGAAAAATTTAAGCGGTATTGAAATCTTTGTGAGGTAGGTCAAAACAAGTAAGAGAATAGTGATCGCGAGAAAACCGGCGATGAAGTATTCCTTCTGAGCGAAAGCACTTTGTGTCAGAGTAACAAGAACTGAAGAGAGAAGCAGAACGACGACGAGCTTTATGGCAAAAGAAACCTTGCCAGTAAAGAATGAAGTCATTTTGCGGTGGTACCTCTCGGTGTAATAAGAACTAATGCGGGCGAATTGCTTCGCCCGCATTAGTTTATAACTTACTGATTCTCTTTAGAGATCAGCCTTTCCTGCAGATGTATTTGCACGCCAGATAGCTGCGAGCTTGTTGCCCTCAACTACTGGATCCTTTCCATCTACGAGAACAGCTGTCCAGTACGCTGGAGCTGAATCCCAGTAGTTAGCGCCGCCTGCATTGTTATTTAGGAATGCGCCAATCTGTGGAAGGCTTGAAGCTGATGCAGCAGCACCGAAGCCACGCTGTGCGTCGGTAACGGTTGCATCAAGTCCTGCACCCTTTTCTGCTGGTGGACGTCCTTCGTACTTCTGGTAAAGAACTTGACCAGCAGTTGATCCGAAGAAGTTTGTAAGAAGTGACTTAGCTCCAGCTTCTACTCCGTGCTTTGCAGCATATGTAGTGAGAAGAGCGCCTGAGACTGAACCGAACATCTTGCCTGGCTTGTTAGCAACAACGCCTGGAACTGGCATGAGGTTCATGGTGAAGCCCTTGGCTACATAGTCTGACCACTCCCAGTTACCGATGATTGCGTAAGGGACTGTTCCAGCTAGGAAGTTGTCCTTACATCCGGCATCTGAAGCTGGCAAGAAGCCATTGCTCTTCTTTCCGTCAAGAAGGTTTGCACGAACATTCTTTCCGAATGTTGTTCCGTTGAATGAACGGTTGTAAACGATCTTGTCGCGTGAGTCGAACTGGTATGCATCTGCACCGAGTGCTGAGAAGATCGAGTGAGCTCCCCATGACATTCCGCCACCTGCAACGCAGAGACCAGCCTTAAGGCTCTTTGATGCCTTATTAGCCTTGTAGAAAGCAACCATTTCACCAAATGTCTTTGGTGCAGCTGTTACTAGCTTTGTGTTGTAGATCATCGCTACGTTGTTTACATCCACAGGAACTCCGTAGAGCTTTCCGCGGTATGTAAGGTCAAAGAGTTGACCAGGTGTGAAGCGAGCCTTCTGTGACGCTGTAAGAGTTACAGGTGCGAGCTTTCCGCTCTTTGCTCCTGTTGGAACCCAGTCATTTGCGCCCATGACGATATCTGGACCAGATGCATCGGTTGCCTTATCGAAGGCATCCTTAAGTGCATCAAAGTTTGAGAATGCCTTTACAGT
>JBILXG010000064.1:0-4941 GCA_044369465.1 Candidatus Planktophila sp. | reverse complement strand
CTGAATTGAAGCGGTATAGAGAACAAGGGCTCTCATACCTTCAGAATATGACTTTTGAACCATCAGCGAACGGCGCACATCTGGGTGCTTAATGATGGTGACTCGTGGTGAAGCTTTATCGTTCATAACCTTCATATCACCGCCCTGCACGCGCTGCTTTGCATACAACAACGCCTGTTGGTAACCGGCAGAGAGCGTTGCAATCGCCTTTGTTCCCACCATCATGCGGGCAAATTCAATCACCTTAAACATCTGCGCAATACCTTCATGGACATCGCCTAAGAGATAACCAACAGCAGGCTCATGCTCACCCAAGTTAACTTCACAGGTTGCTGAAACGTTAAGGCCCATTTTATCTTCGAGTGCAGTTACATAAACTCCGTTGCGCTTTCCAAGTTCGCCGGTTTCTAAATCAAACATAAACTTAGGAATCAAAAATAGTGAAAGTCCCTTAGTTCCAGGTCCGCCACCTTCACGACGAGCCAAGACGAAGTGCATGACGTTGTCATAGAAATCAGCGTCGCCTGATGTGATGTATCGCTTTGTTCCGGTGATGTGCCATGTTCCATCTGCTTGCTCAACAGCCTTTGAACGACCGGCACCCACATCAGAACCTGCATCAGGTTCTGTCAGTTGCATCGTTGCACCCCAGTGCTTATCGACCATAAACTTTGCCATCTTCTTCTGCACGGGTGTTCCAAGAGCAAATGCCACATGTGCGAATGCATAACCAGATGCGTAGATGTGAATTGCAGGATTTGATCCCAAGACCATCTCAGCCATTGCCCAACGAACAGAAGGTGGAACTTTCATTCCGCCGAGATCGACTGGTGCATCAAGACGCCACCACTCGCCATCAACGTAGGCCTTATAAGATTTCTTAAAACTTTCAGGCAAGGTGACATTGCCAGTTTCTTTATTAAGAATTGCACCAACGCGATCGCCTTCAACGAAAGAAGCAGCCAAATCGTTTTCACAGAGGCGCTTCATCTCTTCCAGCATGCCGATTGCGGTATCGCGATCGACTTCGCCATAAGGCGCAGTGCCCATAACTTTTTCACGACCCAATAGGTCAAAGAGGCAGAATTCGATATCGCGGAGGTTGGCTATGTAATGTCCCATAGCGGTATGGTGCTACCCGCCAGTAACTTATGCAAGTGCAAAGGCTGGATTTTTCTGCCTTTAAGCATAAAACTTAACCTTCGTCGCGGTGAGCAATCTGTAAGCAAATCCGACATTTGGGAGAGAAATGGCACGCATGCGTAATAACTGGCTTGCTCGAGTCTCTTTGCTGGCCCTTCTCCTGGCCATCTTGACTGTTCCGCACACGCCAAGCTCAATAGCAAATCCAAGTCCAACCGCAACGCCCTCTCAAATACCACTCACCGTTATCGGCCAAGACAGAATTTCTTCATCGTCTATCAGATTGATTCTTAGCAGTTCAGGAGGCTCGGGCACCGGTGGTGTTACCTTCACAGTGCAGGGCCGAGGATGCTCAATAGACCCAACGACATTAGTTTTGAGTGCAACTTTAAAAACACAATGCGTAGTCACAGCGATAAAGGCCGCAAGCGCAGGCTTTAATGCAGAAACAAGCCCAAGCAAAAGTTTTGAATTTCCAAGGCCCTTTCCAAAATCAATTCTAATTTTTACAAATACTGTTTTCACGGGGACTGTAGGTATTCCTGTCACATTGGGAACCTTAGGAGGAGATGGGCCAGTTAGATATTCTGTATCAGGAAAGAGCTGCTCAATTGTGAAGAACGCCGTTGTCGCATCAGCTGCGACAATCTGTCGGGTAACTGCTGAATCGATACTATCCGGAATCGTTGTGCGTGAAGGGAAAAGAATCTATCCCTACGTGAGCGTATATAAAGACTTTACTTTTGCGATGGCTTCTCCATCGCCCACTCCGACAGTATCAAAATCAGCATCACCAACACCGAAACCTACATCGGGTGTAATTACTCAACCTTCCCCAATGCCATCAGCTGCCCCTTCGGGTGTAATTACTCAACCTTCTCTAGTTCCACCGACAAACTCTGGCGTTGACTGCACTTCGAATCCCTCACCTCTGTGTGGCGGTTCAGTAGCACCACCTTCGCCATCAACTATTCCGGCACCTACTCCAATAGTTACGCCATCAACTATTCCGGCACCCACACCAATTGCATCACCAGCACCAGCAACATCATTTGTCGAAGTCTTATGTTTTGAAACCTACCCGGCCACTAATAATCCAAAAACACCGGTAACGGCAACAATTGCTACAAGAATAGTTGAATCAATGGCAGAGTCGCAGTCGTGCCCAATGGGAATGACGAGAAAGATAAATAAAAAACCAGTTTTTACGGAAGCTGGAATTTTTCTCTCATCTGATAAAACACAAATTAACTACTCGCCTGCAAAAGATAATTCGTCGGGTGCTGGAAATAGATTAGAAAGATTTTTTGCATGCAATACGCAGATTTCAATATCACCAAAGCGCTCAGACATCCCTAAAACAACAACAACGATTTCTCGCACATTTGGCGATGATGAAATGAGTTGTCCTAAGGGTTCTACATTTGTGGCAACAGTTTTTTACTACGGCTATAAGACGATAAAAGGCCAGGCTTACGGGGGGATAGCTGGTCAGTGGCCAGATTGGACTTATCGCTCGCAACCAACCAAACAAAAAACAAGCTTTGCCGGCACGTGCGCTTTTGATGGCCAAGTCGGTTTCTGGGAGAGTTCAGCGAAGCACGTGTTGGTCTGCCGTCCTGATGCAAAGAGTGGAAGATTGACCTGGACTCAGTAAATTCACGGTGGGTCATATTCGGCTATCGCGCGTTCGGGAGATAGGCTCGCGCCGTGCTACTTAGTGATCGCGATATTAGAAGCGAAATTTCCGCAGGCCGCGTAGGCGTCGAACCCTTCCACGAGGCGATGATCCAGCCATCTTCAGTAGATGTCCGCCTGGATAAATTCTTCCGCGTCTTTGAAAACCATAAGTACTCGGTGATCGACCCATCCCTCGAGCAGCCCGAGCTGACCCGAGAAGTCATCGCCGACGGCGCCGAACCATTTATCTTGCACCCGGGCGAATTCGTTCTGGCGAGCACCTATGAAGTGATCACACTTCCAGATGACATCGCTGGTCGTTTGGAAGGAAAGTCTTCCCTCGGTCGCCTAGGTCTTCTTACACACTCCACCGCCGGATTTATCGATCCAGGATTTTCCGGCCACATCACACTAGAACTTTCTAATGTTGCAAACCTGCCGGTGAAGTTATTTGCAGGCATGAAGATCGGTCAGCTCTGCCTGATCAAACTCTCATCGCCAGCAGAACATCCGTATGGCAGCGAGAAGTACGGATCACGTTACCAAGGTCAGCGTGGTCCAACGCCTAGCCGTTCCTTCCTTAACTTCCACCGGAGTAAGATCGACTAACCGGTGAGGGAATATCCCTTGCCAATAAGGGGTTGAAATAAGTATGGAAATATTTGTAGTTCTCGGAGTCGTAGCGCTCTTAGCAATCTTTGTCGTTGGTCAATACAACCGCCTCGTCCGCTTGAATATCAGCGTCGATGAAGCATTTGCTCAGATTGAAGTGCAACTCAAGCGTCGCGCTGATCTGATCCCTAACCTTGTTGAGACAGTAAAGGGATATGCATCCCATGAACAATCAACCTTTGATGCAGTTGTCGCAGCTCGTGCAAAGGCAACGTCAGCGACAGGTGTTGCAGATGTCTCTGCAGCAGATGGCATGCTGACACAAGCGCTCCGTGGATTACTCGCAGTTGCTGAGGCATATCCAGATCTGAAAGCATCTTCAAACTTTCTCTCACTTCAGGAAGAGCTTTCAACAACTGAGAACAAAGTCGCATTTGCACGTCAGTTCTATAACGACAATGTGCGTGCGCTAAATGAAGCAGTTGCCACAATTCCATCAAGTTTCTTTGCTGGGTTTGCAAAGGTAAGCGCTCGCGAATTCTATGAAGTAGAAGATCCGCAATCACGCGAAGTACCTAAGGTGAATTTCTAAGTCGAATGTCGGCGAACTTTCGCAACGCGCAAGGAGCAAATAAGCGCAAGACCTATTTTCTCCTTGTCGCAATGGGGCTTCTTACCTGGGTTGTTGCCTATGCAGCACTGACTTACTTTGGTGCTGGAACGACAACTTTTGTTGTCCCACTAGCAGTGGGAATCTCACTTGTTGGCGTGTGGGGTTCGTATTACGGTTCAGATAAATTGGTTTTAACAATGACGGGTGCTCGCGTTATTCAACGTGAAGATAATCCAGAGCTTTTCAACGTCATTGAAGAAGTTGTCATTGCAAGTGGATTACCAATGCCAAAGGTGGCGATCGTTGAGGACAGCGCGCCGAATGCATTTGCTACCGGTCGAAACCCCGAGCATGCCCTGATTGCATTTACTACGCGCATACTCGAAGTAATGGATCGCGATGAACTACAAGGCGTGATTGCACACGAGCTCGCACACGTTGCAAATCGTGACACTCTTGTCTCAGCAGTCGCCGCAACAACTGCAGGTGCAATCGCTATCTTGAGTGACTTCCTTACACGAATGATGTGGTTTGGTGGTGGTCGCGATCGTCGCGAAGGTAATGGAAATCCAATTCTGCTTATTGTTTCGCTTGTAATTATGCTTCTTGCACCGATCGCCGCAATGCTCTTACGTAGTGCAATTTCTCGTCGTCGCGAATCTTTAGCTGATGCAACGGCTGTTGCATTTACACGAAACCCTGCTGGTCTACGCCGCGCACTTGAAACACTCGCTGCAGATTCCACAGTTGTGCGTCAACGATCAAATGCGGTGGCACATATTTGGATTGAATCTCCACTCGACGGAAAATCCGTCTCGCAGTTATTTGCTACACATCCACCTATCCAAGAGCGCATAGAAACTTTACGTGCGATGGAGTCTTTAGGGCCCGAC
>JBILXG010000063.1:0-4954 GCA_044369465.1 Candidatus Planktophila sp. | reverse complement strand
GGTGTGCGATCACGTTGCAGCGATTTGGCGCGGACTCATAAACTGTTGATTTGATTCCGACTTCAGCAAGTTGGGCCACGACATATTCTGCGACCGCTTTCTCGTCTCCCCTACCCTCTCCAAAGTTGACACTTGGAATTCGGATCAATTCTTGGCAAATACGGATAGCTTCTGCTTCAAGTTCTTCGCGTAGGGCACTGTTATCTGGAGTCATAGGACTAGTATCCATTAAGAGCGCTCAGGTGTCATTGAATTTGACCGCTTTGCCTTGGACTCGAGGGATTGATATCGTTCACCCTCTTGATCCTCCTTGTGAGTCGAAAGGCTAGTGAAGGTTTTTTGCGGTCAGGGAATTTATACTCGTCCGGGTGGCGGAATTGGCAGACGCGCTAGCTTGAGGTGCTAGTGCCCGCAAGGGCTTCGGGGTTCAAGTCCCCGTTCGGACACGTAATAAGAGTGAGGGTGATCAAGGTGAATGTAGAGCAAGCCTTGTCACTCATTCGCACAATTCCCGATTATCCAAAGCCGGGAATTCTCTTTCAGGACATCACGCCAGTTCTCAGCAATCCTGAGGCATTTAATGTCGTCGTTCGTGCACTTGCAGAAGTTGATCCCGACAGTTCCGTAGTCGCTGGAATCGAGGCACGTGGCTTCATATTTGCCAGCGCTATTGCTGTGGCGAAGGAATGCGGATTCGTGCCGATCCGCAAGAAGGGCAAACTCCCCTTCAGTACATATTCAAAGCAATATGGTCTTGAATATGGAGTCGATGAAATTGAGATTCACACGGATGCTTTTAAGCCTGGCTCAAAAGTTCTGTTGGTCGATGACGTACTAGCAACAGGCGGCACACTCATCGCCGCAATCGAATTGGTGAAGCAAGCCGGTGGAATTGTGACTGACATTGCGGTTCTTAGTGAGATCACATTTTTAGGAGGACGCCAGCGTATTGCCGAGCATTCACCTGATGTTGCAATCCATGCCCTGATAAGCGGATGAATCAAAGAGAACGTAATCCGCAGATTCAGGCGCTGCGCGCACTTGCTGCACTTCTCGTTCTGGTTTATCACGCTAAATGGCTAGATGGCGGGTATATCGGAGTCGATATCTTCTATGTCATCTCTGGATTTTTAATCACAGGGATTCTCATTCGAGAACTTGATTCGAAGAATACGATCTCACTAATTGCCTTCTACGCTCGTCGAACAAAGCGACTACTACCAGCGTCTTTTCTGGTTATTTTCGCAACCGGCATAGCGGGCTACATATTCTTGCCCGCATCTATGCGCGAGTCCTTTGGTCGGGACATCATTGCAGCGTCCACATACATCTCAAACTTTCTCTTTGCACTTTGGGAGAATGACTATCAGAATCTGAATTCCACACCATCGCCATTTATTCATTTTTGGTCGCTCGCAGTCGAAGAGCAGTTTTATCTCTTCTGGCCATTCTTTATCCTCGTACTTTTTCGTGTAGGTAAGCGTCGCGCTGTCTTCTTGGGAATAGTCGCAACGCTTGCTTCATCGTTTATCTTCTCTCTCTATCTGACAGAGCGTGCCCCTATTTGGGCCTTCTATATCCTTCCAACCAGGGCATGGGAGTTAGCGGCGGGTGCACTTCTAGTCTTTCTCCCAGAGCTCAAGAAAGCGCGGCCACTAATCGCGCTCTCGGCTTTTACAACTCTTGCAATTGCCACCGTGATCTTTAATGAGGCGACTCCCTTCCCAGGTACCGCAGCTCTTGCTCCCGTAATCGCAACGGTCTTTCTGCTGGCAAGCCGCAGCAAGTGGCCGCCTTTCATAGATTTTGTCGCTCAGTCACGGTTAACTCAATGGCTTGGTGCGATCTCTTATCCACTCTATTTATGGCACTGGCCACTATTGGTCATCCCAGCGATCTATCTTGGGGAAGAACTCACTACTCTGCAAACGAGTCTGCTTCTCGCCATTACCGTCGTACTTGCAGGATTGACACATAAATTTGTAGAGGAACCAATGCGCGAAATAAAACTCTCACACAGAGGTGTACTGAGTTTCGCCGCTATAGCTACCAGCATCTCCGTTCTCGTAGGTGGCCTGACGGTTATGCAGCATTCAAACACAATCATGATAAATGGTCCGGTAACTGTCTCCTTGGATGAGGTAAGACTGAAGCCGCTGATTAACTACGATGGCTGTCACATTAGTATGGGTCAAACTGTCTCTCCGCTATGTGAATATGGAGATATAACCTCCAAGAAAACGATCGTTCTTTATGGCGATTCACATGCAGCACAGTGGTTTCCGGCACTTGATCTGATCGGCAAAAAACGGGGAATCAAGATCGTCTCTCTCACTAAATCAGCTTGTCCATCTGCTGAGGTCATCAAGGAACTTTCTTCGCAGTACGACGTCGCGGATTGCCAGGCTTTCCGTGATTCTTCGATTGCACGAATACAGAAAATTAAGCCTCTCTCAGTAATACTTGCAGGAATGCAACCCTTTACAGCGCCATATTCTGATGAGAGTGCCAAGTCTTGGTGGTTGAAGGGCGAAAGAGTCGCGTTTAATAGAATTAAGGGTGCTACCGCTTTTCCGATTTACCTCACAGATACCCCACTGCCACGTGTAGACATTCCCGATTGCCTTGTAGCTGGGCGGGGAGAAGCCTGTGACACATCTCGACGTGTGGATGCGGAAGTTGCCGCCGGGCTCATTCAAATAAATCCAACACCGTGGCTCTGCACCGAGAAATGCCCCGCAATAGTGGATGGCATCATTGCCTATCGCGACCATTCTCACCTCAGTGTTGCTATGAGCAAGCATCTCGCCAAAGAACTAGAAATGTCTCTCGCGAGATTGGGTCTCTTCTAGCACTACTTTATGGCAGGATCTGCTTCATGGCTGAATTGATTTATTACTGCGGAACTATGGATAGCGGAAAATCAACGCTTGCCTTGCAAACTGCCCATAACCACCAACAACGCGGCCGTGGCGGTTTAATCTTTACATCTCAAGATCGAGCTGGATCGGGAAAAATTTCATCGCGTCTTGGATTAACGAGCGCAGCAATTGAAGTCGTGCCTGGATTTGATATACATAAATTTGTTGTCGATAAGTTATCTATCGGTGAGCGGATCGATTACGTCATCTGTGATGAAGCCCAGTTTTATCAGCCAGAGCAGATCGAAGAGCTGGCGCGCATTGTGGATGGTCTCGGAATCGATGTGTACGCCTTCGGAATTCTCGCTGACTTCCGAACAAAGCTTTTTCCAGGTTCTGGTCGATTAGTAGAGCTCGCGGACCGAGTTAACACCCTCCAAGTCGAGGCACTCTGTTGGTGCGGCTCTCGAGCAACGCACAACGCCCGTACCGTCGGCGGAAAAATGGTCACCGAGGGCGAGCAGGTTGTCGTGGGAAATGTTGGTTCAAGCGATGAAGTTGCCTACGAAGTTCTCTGTCGCAGGCATCATATGCGTGGAGTAACTGCACGTAATTCAAGAGCCGGTCACATTTCAGGTGATCCACTGCCATTTAACGAACTCTAGACAAACACATAAGGAAGCAGAAAAAGTTATGACACAGGTACGCGGTCTTGCAGCCCTAAGTAAAGGTGCACCATTCACCCGCTTTGATTTCCAGCGGAGAGATCTGGGAGCTCACGATGTCCTGCTTGATATTGCATACGCTGGAATCTGCCATTCTGATATTCACCAAGTGCGCGAGGAGTGGGGTCCTGCGCTATTTCCAATGGTTCCAGGCCATGAAATAGCGGGCGTTGTTCGTGAAGTTGGTTCAGCAGTTACTAAGTTTTCCGTGGGAGACCACATCGGTGTCGGAGTCTTCATCGACTCTTGCAGAGAATGTAAGCCATGCAAGGACGGATTGGAACAGTATTGCGATCAAGGAATGACAGGAACCTACAACACCTTAGAGAGGGACGGAAAGACAGTTGCGATGGGTGGATATAGCAACGTCTTTGTTGTCAACGAGAATTACGCAGTAACTATTCCGAAATCGATGCCACTCGATGGCGTAGCTCCTCTTCTCTGCGCGGGCATAACCCTTTACTCGCCGCTAAAGCATTGGCAGGCCGGAAAAGGAACTCGCGTCGCTGTCATGGGTCTCGGCGGACTCGGCCACATGGGAGTGAAATTTGCTCATGCGCTAGGAGCACACGTCACAGTTATCTCACACTCCCCAAACAAGCGTGATGCTGCACTCGCAATGGGCGCTGACGAATTTATCTGTGTAAAAGATCCTAAGGATCTCAAGCCACATGCAAGAAAGTTTGATCTTATTCTCAACACAGTAAGTGCACAGATAGATATCAATGATTACATTTCAATACTCACTATTGATGGAACACTCGTTGTAATTGGCTTACCGGGTGCTCCATACCCAGTTCACGTGGGCTCACTTCTCAATGGCCGCAAATCACTTTCCGGTTCAATGATCGGTGGTATCGCTCAGACACAAGAGATGATCAACTTCAGCGCTGAGCATGGGATTGTCAGTGATATTGAAGTGATTAACGCTGACTATGTTGATCAAGCATATGACCGGACAGTTGCAAGTGATGTGAAGTACAGGTTCGTCATCGACGCCAGCACTTTTTAGGTATCTACTTAAATTGGTGCAACAGCCCGACAAAAATCGGTGCAACAAGGAGCGCCGGAAGTAAGTTTCCGACGGCTATCGTTTTTATCTTCAATAGCCCAAGGCCAATAGATACCAACATCAATCCTCCAACGATTGTCATCGCATCAACTTGGTATTCGGCGAGAATATTTCCGAGCCCAAAACCGATGACGGTCCATACGCCTTGGTAGATACCAACTGGAATAGCCGATGCTGCAACTCCCCAGCCGAGACTGGCCGCAAATGCCATCGCAGCGAAAAAGTCGAGGGATGATTTAAGAATAAGTTGATCGGTACCTGTACCCATACCATCACTAATTGAGCCAAGGATCGCT
>JBILXG010000062.1:0-5045 GCA_044369465.1 Candidatus Planktophila sp. | reverse complement strand
TGGGAGAACCCACACTTCGGAGAGAAGGCATAACTCATGACATCAATCGTGCTTCCAGAAGGTGCTCCTGAAGAAGTTGTTACCCACGCACTAGTTCGTGATGTTGATCTTGCAGCCTTCGGTGCAACAGGATCGCTAGCTCTCATCACTCTCGATAACGGCCATGATCACACTCGCCCAAATACATTTGGCCCACAATCTCTTACGGCACTCGATGCTGCAATCACGGAGGCAATCTCACGTAAGCCTGCTGCAATCGCCATCACTGGTAAACCATTTATCTTTGCGGCCGGTGCTGATCTCTCTGCACTCTCATTCCTTAACGATCGGTCCCAAGCTGTTGCTATTGGAAAACTCGGACACGATGTCTTTCGCAGATTCGATGAGTGCGGCATTCCTACCTTTGCATTCATCAATGGTTTAGCGCTAGGTGGAGGACTTGAAGTTGGTCTGCACTGCAAGTACCGCACATTGTCGGCAACAGCATTTACAGGATTACCTGAAGTCTTTCTTGGTCTTGTTCCAGGATGGGGCGGAGCAACAATCTTGCCTATGCTCATTGGTCCAGAGAAGGCTGTTCAAGTAATTATTGCTAATGCTCTCAATAACAACACAATGATGAAGGCGAAAGATGCTCTAGCTCTTGGTGTTGTTGATAGTGTTTTTGAACCTGCCGACTTCCTTGAAAAGTCGATCGCCTTCGCAGCATCCGTCCTTAACGGTTCAAAGAAGATCGAACGTGCAGATCACAGTAAGGATCCTGCATGGGATGCAGCACTTGCTACTGGTCGCGCAATCGCCTTGAAGAAATTTGGCGGTGCAGAGATTGCAAGCCCAACGAAAGCGCTAGAGCTTATGGCGGCTTCTCGTACATCTTCTCGAGGAGCTGGCTTTGATGCCGAAGATCAGACACTTGCTGATCTGACAATGTCTGATCCACTTCGCGCTTCACTCTACGCATTTAATCTGATTCAGAAAAAGCGTAAGAAGGTGGAAGGCGCTCCTAAGGCTGCGCTAGCACGTAAGGTCGGTAAGGTCGGAGTTGTTGGTGCTGGTCTTATGGCCTCACAACTTGCGCTCTTGCTTGTCCGCAATTTGAAGTGTCCGGTTGTTATGACGGATATTGATCAAGAGCGTGCAGATAAGGGCGTCGCTTGGGTTAGAAATGAATTGGCAAAACTGGTCGAGAAGAAACGCATGAGCGCAGAATCTGCTGGGCGGTTATCTCTTCTGGTCTCAGGCTCAGCCGACCAGAATGTTTTTGCTGGCTGCGACTTCATTATTGAAGCGATTTTTGAAGAGCTATCTCTTAAGCAGGAGCTCTTTAAAAAACTCGAAAAGATTGTCTCTCCCGAGTGCATTCTCGCAACCAACACCTCTTCACTCTCAGTTGAGAGAATGGGAGAAGGTCTTGAACACCCAGAACGCGTTGTGGGCTTCCACTTCTTCAACCCTGTTGCGATCATGCCGCTCCTTGAGATTGCGCGCACCTCAAAGACAGATGATGCGACAACAGCGACAGCGGTAAATATTGGCAAGGAACTCAAGAAGACGATGATCATCTGTAAGGATGCTCCGGGATTTGTCGTCAACCGTCTCCTCACTCGCTTCATGGGTGAGATCACCGATGCCGTCGATGAAGGAACTTCACCAGAGGTTGCTGATAACGCGATGCGTGCAATTGGTTTCCCAATGTCTCCCTTTGAACTACTTGGCCTTGTCGGCCCAGGAGTTGGTCTACATGTTGCAGAGACTCTGCATGAAAATCTTGGACCGCGTTATCGCATCTCCCCCACTATGCAAGCAATGGTTAGGGAGGGCATCAAGACCTTCTACATCAAATCTGATGATGGTTCAGTTATTGCAAACCCTGCCGCAGTTGCACTCATTCATAAGGGCGATAGTCCATCTACGGCTGAACAAGTTCGTCTACGTGCCCTCAATGCGCTAGCTGAAGAAGCTCGAATGATGCTCGATGAGGGCGTTGTCGCAACAGCTGCTGAGATTGATCTCTGCATGTTGATGGGCGCTGGCTGGCCAATGCACTTAGGTGGAATCTTGCCTTACTTAGATCGCGAAGGAATTAGCGATTCTGTCTGCGGCTCTCGTTTTCATCCTGCGGGAGTGGCATCTCTGCCTTCAAAGTAGAGCTAGACCATTCCACAATTTCACGGGCAATGTTCTGTGACGTGATTCCAAGGTCGTTCAGAATCTCTGAGCGCTTGGAGTGTTCGATAAAGGTCAGCGGTACTCCAATTGAGTGAATTGGAGTTTCAAGTCCTGCACTTCTAAACATCTCAGAGAGTGCACTTGCAATTCCGCCATGTGAAATTCCGTCTTCAACAACGACGACGCTCTTGTAGCGATCAGCCATTGTGATCAGTGATTTTGGTAGCGGCTTCACCCAACGAGGATCAATCACCGTAACGCCCACGCCTTCACGGTATGCCTGAGATGCGGCCTCCACTGCCATTGTTGCCATTGCGCCAACGCTGATAAGAAGTACATCTGCGCTCTCACCGCGATAGAGGACATCAATTCCTTCACGACGTTCAAAAGCTGGAATATCAGCAGGGACTGCGCCCTTTGGAAAACGAATGACAGATGGCGCATCGCTAATTGAAACTGCTTCGCGGAGAACTTCCTTGAGCCGTGCGCTATCTCGAGGGGCTGCCAGATGAAGCGTTGGAACAATTCCGGTCAACGCCATATCCCAAATACCATGATGTGAAGGTCCGTCATCGCCTGTAACTCCAGCACGATCAAGAACAAAGGTAACTCCTGCCTTATGCAGAGCAACATCTAGAAGAAGTTGATCAAAGGCGCGGTTAAGGAATGTGGAGTAGACAGCAACAACTGGGTGCAAACCGGCAAATGCCATTCCAGCTGCGCTTGTGACCGCATGTTGTTCGGCAATTCCTACATCGATCGTACGCTCTGGAAATGCTGCAGCAAATTTATCGAGACCAGTAGGCCCGAGCATCGCTGCGGTAATCGCAACAATATCCTCACGCTCTCCACCAATCTCAACTAGCTCATCAGAGAAGACTTTTGTCCATGATTTTGCGCTCTTCGCGACGGGAACGCCAGTTGCGGGATCAACAATGCCAACAGCATGAAACTTTTCAGCTTCGTCCTCAATCGCAGGCTGATGGCCGCGACCTTTCTCTGTGATGACGTGGACCAAAACCGGTTCACCGAATTGCTTAGCTTGCGCGAGGGCTCTCTCAAGCGCAGGAAAATCGTGACCGTCGATGGGTCCCATGTACTTCAAGCCTAAATCTTCAAACATTCCCTGCGGGGCGACAATATCTTTAATCCCCTTCTTTACTCCATGAAGCGTTTCATAAATTGGCGCACCGACTACTGGAGTCTTATGAAGAACTTCTTTACCCCAGTCAAGGAAACGTTCGTAACCTTGCGTGACGCGCAGAGTGGAAAGGTAAGTTGCAACGCCACCAACTGTTGGTGAATATGATCGTTCATTATCGTTTACAACTAGAACTAAGTTGCGATCTTTCGCCGATGCAATGTTATTCAGCGCTTCCCAGGACATTCCACCGGTAAGGGCGCCATCGCCAACAACGACTACAACGGTGCGATCGCTCTGTCCGGTAATCGAAAAACCACGGGAGATGCCATCTCCCCATGAAAGCGCTGTTGATGCATGTGAATTTTCAATAACATCATGTTCGCTCTCACTGCGGTTGGGATATCCGGCGATTCCGCCACGTTGGCGCAATAAATCAAACTCGCCAGCACGCCCTGTGACAATCTTGTGAACATATGACTGATGGCCAGTATCAAAAAGAACAACATCTCGCGGAGAATTAAATACCCGATGGATCGCCATCGTAAGTTCTACAACGCCGAGGTTTGGACCTAAATGTCCACCAGATTTAGAAACTTTCTCGATGAGGAAAGAGCGAATCTCCTGAGCGAGCACGACCAGCTCGTCGTGGCTCAACCCCTTAATATCTTCAGGGCCCTTAATTGATTCGATCACAGAAGAGATTCTAGATCACCCAAGCAATTGACGTAGGACGAACTGCATAATTCCGCCATGGCGGTAATAATCTGCCTCGCCAGGTGTATCAATGCGAACCTTAGCCTTAAAGGTAATCGCACCTGCGGTCACTGTCACTTCCTTAGGAACTCCCCCTGTGTTAAGGGCTGTGATTCCAGATATTGCAAAAGTTTCATCGCCCTTCAGTCCAAGGGTTGCAGCGCTCTGACCTTCAACAAATTGCAGTGGTAGAACACCCATTCCGATCAAGTTTGAGCGGTGGATTCTTTCAAAACTTTCAGCGATAACTGCGCGAACACCAAGAAGTGCTGTTCCCTTTGCAGCCCAGTCGCGTGATGATCCAGAGCCGTACTCTTTGCCCGCAAGGATTACCAATGGAATTCCAGCGGCTTGATATGCCATCGAGGCATCGTAAATTGTTGATTGTGAACCGCCATCAAGATAGTTACGAGTAAAGCCACCCTCAACGCCATCGAGCAATAAATTCTTAAGGCGAATATTTGCAAATGTTCCACGAATCATTACTTCGTGATTTCCGCGACGAGATCCGTATGAATTGAAATCATTACGTGCCACTCCGTGGGCTTCCAGATACTTACCAGCTGGAGAATCTGCCTTGATATTTCCTGCAGGAGAAATGTGATCTGTAGTCACAGAGTCGCCGAGGATAGCCAGAACGCGCGCTCCCGAAATATCTACAACTGGGGTTGGCTTTGCGGGCATATTTTCAAAGTATGGAGGCTTGCGTACGTAGGTTGACTTAGCATCCCACTCGAAGGTATTTCCTGTAGGTGTATCAAGTGATTTCCAGCGATGATCGCCATCAAAAACGCTTGCATAATCCTTAGTAAACATCTCTGAAGAGATTGATGCATCGATCACTTCTTGAATCTCTTGCGCAGATGGCCAAATATCCTTGAGAAGAACTGGATTGCCATCTTTGTCATTGCCTAGTGAATCGTTTGCGAAGTCATGATTCATGGTGCCAGCTAGCGCATAAGCAACCACAAGTGGTGGT
>JBILXG010000061.1:0-5130 GCA_044369465.1 Candidatus Planktophila sp. | reverse complement strand
AGGCGTTGGTATGCAACTTATCGAAGCACTATCTGAGATTACTCAGGGAGTTGATCAACCCATCCTTGCCATCGATGGGCCGGCAGGTGCCGGAAAGACGACACTTGCATCGACTATTTTCTTAGCGCTCTCACCACACATGAGTACGACAGTCATTCACATGGATGAGCTCTATCCTGGTTGGGAGAATGCAATCGGAGAAGAGTTGACGAAAACGCTGACTTGGCTCACTTCATGCCATAAAGCAAAAAAGCCACTGCTTTACTCATCATTTGACTGGGCTACCAATGAATTCCATGAGGCAAAGTCTCATCCATCCACGCAACTACTTATTCTCGAAGGCGTTGCCAGCGCACAACTTCCGATCGAAGAAAGTTTAGCCACCTCCATTTGGCTTGATCTTGATCCTGAGATCGGATTTCAAAGAGTGATCGAACGAGATGGCGAGAATATTTCCCTTGAGATGAAGCGGTGGCTTGTAGTACAAGAGCAACACTTTGCAGCAGATAGGACGAAAGAACGCTGCGAATTCCTTCTTTCAACCTAAAATTCTCGTATGTCCGACCTCACCGGCAACCTCATTGATGGTCGCTATCAACTCCTTCGTCAGATGGATGCTGGAGGAATGGCCACAATCTATGAGGCCATCGACACTCGTCTTGATCGGCGAGTTGCAGTCAAGATCATGCACGCACATCTTGCACAAGATGAGCAATTTGTTGAGCGTTTCATCCGCGAAGCCAAGGCTGCAGCAGCGCTGAGTCATCCCAACATAGTTGCGGTGCAGGATCAAGGCTGGAACCAGAGCGGAATACCTGCAGTGTTTATTGTGATGGAACTTGTTGACGGGCACACCTTGCGTGAGTACCTCAACGAGCGGGGCAAGATCGCAATTACGGATGGCATCAAATTTTTACTTCCAGTTCTTAGCGCGCTCGGTGCGGCACATCGTTTAGGAATCGTTCATCGAGATGTAAAGCCTGAAAACATATTGGTATCTAAAGAAGGTCGAATAAAGATCACTGATTTCGGTCTCGCAAAGGGTGCGATGATCGGCAGCACGATGACGGCTGAGTCAAGTGTCATTTTAGGTAGCGTTTCATACCTCTCCCCCGAACAAGTTTCACGCGGGATTGCAGATTCACGGAGCGATGTCTACTCGGCGGCAATTACTGCATTTGAAATCTTTACTGGGACGAAACCTTTTGAAGGCGAAGAACCTATTCAGATTGCATTCATGCATGTGAATTCCCGTGTACCTCGAATCAGTTCGCTAGTTCCAGAAGTCCCGAAGGCGCTCGATGATTTGATTTTCGCTGCAACAAGTGTAGATCCGGATGAACGTCCCCGAGATTGTCAGATTTTCCATAGCCAGCTGCTTGCAATCTCGCAGGCACTTAACCCCAGCGCTCCACAGATGAGTCTTGAGCTAGATATTCCTATTGCGCCAATGAGAAGCAAGAAGAAGAAAGCCCGCGGAAAGTTTGCCCAAATGTCTGAGCGAATCTCACTCACGGTTCCAGTCCCCGCTGCTTCTGCCACAAAGGAGACAACTGTGCAGGTCCGAGAGCGCAAAAAAGTCAGTAAGCGAGTGCGTCGCAATCGGTGGATCGCTGCCGGTCTTGCCGTACTTCTAGGAATTACAACGTGGTGGGTACTGATCGGTCCTGGGGCATCAGTTAAATTTCCATCCGTTGTTGGGGCGACTACAGAGCAAGCGAATTCAACACTTTCCGCTCTTGGTTTAAAGACAACAACAGTGGAAGAACGCTTCGATGAAGATATTGCAAAGGGTCGCGTAATTTCCACCGATCCATCTGCTGGCGATTCGATTGCTCCCGGCGGGACTGTCAATCTTGTTGTATCAAAAGGCGCGGAACGCTACACAATTCCATCTCTTCTCAAACTCACCCCGGAGGCTGCTGTCAATCTCTTGGCAAAGTCTCCACTTACAGTTGGTGAAATAACCGAAGTGTTCAATGCCAGCATTCCAAAGGGATTTGTCATCTCATCAAATCCTGCACAGGGGGCTAAGGTAAAGCGAGATACCGTCGTTGATCTGGTCGTCAGCAAAGGTATCGAAACTTTTAACCTCGCATCTTTTGTTGGAACAAATGGCGAACAAGCACTCAATGAGTTAACTGCCGCTGGATTTAACGTGACGACAACGTATGCTTTCGATGAAAAGGCGATGCCTGGTGAAGTTATCTCACAGCAACCGGCACCAGGTGCTCCTCTTCCTAAAGGAGCTGCAGTTGAGATTTTTGTATCCAAAGGTTCGGCCTTTGTCTATATCCCTAACGTCATGCGTTACACCCAAGATCGCGCCGTTGCACTTCTTGAAGATTTAGGGTTAAAAGTTGTAGTCAAGAAGGTTACAAAGAGTGCCAAGTTAGTTATCGGCATCGATCCGAAGGTCAACGCGAAGGTCAAGCGTGGAAGTACGGTGACTCTCACAGTAGGGTAGGCCAATGCCCAAAGCAGCCTTGCCTCGTATCGGAGCCCACACACCAACAAGCGGTGGAATGGCTAAGCGCTCGATTGAATATGCGCGCATCACAGAAGCCGAAGCTATCCAAGTCTTTACCTCTAACCCTCGCGGCTGGGCGATGCCTGAGACAAATCATGAAGCAGATGCACTCTTTCGCGAACGAGCAGATGAGTTAGATCTCGAAGTCTACGTACATGCTCCATTCCTGATTAATTTGGGATCACCTACTGAAGGCACATATAAGAATTCTTTAGCATCAACTGAGTACTCGCTTAAGCGTGGTCAAGAAATTGGTGCGCTAGGAGTTGTAGTTCACACAGGTTCTGCAGTGAACGAGGATTTTATTGAGGCCGCTTGGAAGCAAATTCATGAGGGAATGATGCCAATTCTCAACGCTCTCTCCGAAGATGCGCCCTACCTCTTACTGGAACCAACAGCTGGCCAAGGGCAATCACTTGTTAAACGTTTAGAGGATTTAGAACATTACTTGAAGGCACTTGATTACCATCCTAAGGTCGGTATCTGTCTTGATACCTGCCATGTCTTTGCCGCAGGCCATGACATTGCTAAAAAAGGTGGGATGAAAGAGACGCTTGATCTCCTTGTAGAAGTTGCCGGAGCGGAGCGAATCCAATTAATCCACGCAAATGATTCGATGGATGTCTGTGGCGCACTCAAAGATCGCCATCAGAATATCGGTGAAGGCTTTATCGGTACTGATCCTTTCAAAGAGTTACTGGCACATCCTGCAGTTGTCAACGCTCCCCTCATTCTAGAAACTCCAGGTATGGAGCCGGAGCACGGCAAAGAGATTGCACTCCTAAAGAAATTGCGAAAGGGCTAAGGTTCAATCGCTATGAATACCCATCCCGGGCGCGTACGTTTTGCACCTGTCGCACTTATCCTGTTAGCCGCCTCGTGGGGGCTGGCATTTGTAGTTATGAAGGATTCAATCGAACGCCAGAGCGTCAATAGTTTCCTCTTTACTCGGTTTGCATTCGCACTCCTCTTTCTCATTGCTTTCAGACCTACCGTCTTTCGTCTCATAACAAAGGACCTCTTCCTAAAGGCATTTGCAGCAGGCTTACTTCTTGGTGCTGGCTTTATCTTTCAGACAGAGGGTCTAGCACGCACGGGTGCAGCAATTACAGGCTTTGTCACCGGTCTCTATGTTGTCGCTACTCCTCTGATTTCAGCGCTATTGCTGAGAAAGAAAATTTCCTTATTCACATGGGGATGTGTCGCACTTGCCACTGTAGGACTTGCACTCCTTTCGCTTCGCGGATGGTCTATGGGCTTTGGAGAATTTCTTGTACTGCTCTGCGCCATCGCATTTGGTGCACACATTGTCGCGCTCGGCCAATGGAGTGCGGGACGAGATGTCTATGCCATGACAACCGTGCAACTCTTTGCCGTCACCGCTCTCACTGGTGGATTTGCCTTCGCAGAGGGATATCAAGCGCCACCTGATAATGGCGTCTGGGCGGTAGTTTTCTTCACTGCAATTGTCTGCACCGCATTTGGTTTCATTGTTCAAACATGGGCCCAAGCTCATATCGAGCCAACGAAGGTCGCGGTTATTCTGACCTTAGAAGTTGTCTTTGCAGCTCTCTTTGCCATCACAATCGGCCGTGAAACAATGTCCCTGCAAGTTGCACTCGGTGGAATTATCTTGCTCATCGCGATGTACTTGATCGTTGTTAAGGAACCCGCAAGTGATTGATCTACGCTCAGATACCGTTACAGCGCCATCTGCAGCGATGCGTGAGGTTATTGCAAGTGCTCCAGTCGGTGATGATGTCTACGGTGATGACCCCACAGTAAATGCGCTCGAAGAACGAGTAGCCGCACTCTTTGGTAAAGAGGCTGGTTTGTTCACACCTACGGGTTCGCTAGCCAATCAATTGATGATGCGCACTCTTGTTCACCCTGGCCAGGAGATTCTCGCTGAAACTAACTCTCACGTTGTTCGCGCCGAACTTGGGGCCGCTGCAACATTTTCAGGAATTACAACACGGACATGGCTTGCTCCGTCAGGGCTATTGCACGCCTCTGATCCACTTGCAATCGCAGCCCCAAATGCAGGGCCATATTTAGTCTCAACTGCTGCTATCGCAGTTGAAAACACCCATAACTTCGGTGGCGGAACCGTGCAACCACTTGATCAGATGAAATCACTCTATGAACAAGCACACGCCTTGGGGATAGCGATTCATCTTGATGGCGCACGCATCTGGAATGCCCATATTGCAAGCGGCGTAACATTGGCTGATTACGGTAAATATGCCGACACAATTAGCGTCTGTTTCTCTAAAGGTCTTGGCGCACCTATTGGTTCAATGGCTCTTTCAACGAAAGAACATATTGCTTCAGCTCGAGTATGGCGCAAAAGATACGGTGCTGGAATGCGACAGGTAGGAATTCTTGCCGCCGCCGCTGACTATGCGATCACTCATCACATCTCAGCTCTCGCAGAAGATCATCGTCACGCAAAAGCACTTGCCACAGCTATCGCTCAGGTTGATTCTTCGCTTATCGATCCAACATCTGTTGCGACAAACATTGTCGGGTTAAATCTCAAAGCGCTTGGGATAACTGCTGCAGAACTTGCGCAGCGTTGTAAGGATTCTGGATTACTT
>JBILXG010000060.1:0-5131 GCA_044369465.1 Candidatus Planktophila sp. | reverse complement strand
GCATAGTCACCGTGATCTCGATTCTTGGGACGCTCAAGGGGAATGGTTACTGGAATCGTTCCCACTAAATCTCCACGCTCAATTGCGGCCCCGATCGCAGCGGCAATGGCTGCGGCCAACGCCTGCGACTGCGTGGGCTGCGAAAGTGAGGACATGGTGCAAGGTTACCCGTACAAGGCCTGCTCATGCGTTTACCAAATAGTTACCAAATAGGTAGTGACCTGATTGGGGAGAGGGATTACGCTCAGTTCGGTTCACGCCCTCATGTCTGGCTAAAACAGCTTTAGCCAGGGACGTGTACACCTTTCGAAAGGTAAATACATATGGCAAAGCGCCGTCTAGTTATTGCTGCTGCGATTGCATCAGCAGCAGCTTTGTTGATCTCAGGCTGTTCAAGCAGCGATGATGCATCAGCAAAGCGTGCATGCATGATCCTTCCTGACTCAGAGTCATCTGCACGTTGGGAAAATGGAGATCGTCCAGCAATGGATTCAGCACTTACAGGTGCAGGATTTGAAACAGATATTCAGAACGCACAAGGTGATACAGCTAAGTACGCAACAATCGCTGAGCAGATGCTCACAAAGGGTTGCGGCGTAATGATCCTTGTTGATTACCAGGGTGCTGGTATTCAGGTTGCGGCAACAGCTAAGGAAGCAGGAATTCCTGTTATCGCTTACGACCGCCCAATCGAAGGTGCTGACTACTACGTGTCATTCGACAACGAGTCAGTTGGAGCACTTCAGGGCCAGGCAATTCTTGATGGTCTAGCAGCAGCTGGTAAGGATCCAAAGACTGCCCGTGTTATCTACGGTCAGGGAGATCCAACAGATGGAAATGCAAAGATGTTCTATGACGGAGCACTTTCAGTTCTTACACCAGCTGGCGTAAAGCCAATCTTTGAAATGGCTGGAACATGGGATGGAGCTAAGGCTGGAACATTGTTCGAGCAGGCTCTTACAGCAGTTGGTGGAAAGGTTGATGCAGTTCTTGCACCAAACGACAACAACGCTGCAAACATCATCACAATTCTTGATAAGGCTGGCTTGAAGGTTCCTGTCTCAGGACAAGATGCTTCACCAGCTGGTCTCCAGAATGTTCTTCTAGGTAAGCAGACAACAACTGTTTGGAAGCCATACACACTGATCGCAACTGCTGCATCAGATTTGGCAATCGCTCTCCTTAACGGTGAGACACCAACAGCTGACAAGACACTTGCTGATGGAACTCCTTACATCGCTGTAACTCCAAACTCAGTCGGACAAGACGGAGTTAAGGATGTTATTGCTGCTGGAGATGCTAAGTACGACGAAGTATGTACAGATGCTGTTAAGGCAGCTTGTGACGAATTCGGCGTAACTGCTTAATTTCATAAAGTAGAGTCCTCCGCGCCGGTGCTTTTTGTACCGGCGCGGAGGCTTTTATCAAGTAAATGAGCAAAAATATAAAAGAAGTTTGAAAGTTATAGACAATTACTAGTGCGCTTGAAAGGGTTGATATGACATCGCAGACGCCGATCGTCGAACTCATCGGGATTACAAAAAGCTTTGGTCCGGTAGATGTTCTTAAGGGAATTAACTTCACCGCCTATGCAGGGCGCGTTACCGCACTTGTTGGAGATAACGGTGCCGGTAAGTCAACGCTCATCAAAGGTTTGGCTGGAGTTCAGCAATACGACAGTGGCGTCGTGAAGTTTGAAGGTCAAGAAGTAACTCTTCCAAGTGCACGTGCAGCTGCAGCACTTGGAATTGAAGTTGTGTATCAAGATCTCGCACTCTGTGAAAACTTAGACATTGTTCAGAACATGTTCCTCGGTCGCGAGACTATGACTGGAATTACTCTCAATGAACCACAGATGGAGTTCGAGGCCTCGAAGACTCTCACCGGACTCTCTGTGCGTACCGTTAAATCTGTGCGCCAAAAAGTGGCATCACTTTCAGGTGGACAGCGCCAGACCGTTGCGATTGCTCGTTCAGTACTTCGCAATGCAAAGCTAGTCATTCTCGATGAACCAACTGCTGCACTCGGCGTTGCTCAGACTGAACAGGTACTTAATCTGGTGCGTCGCCTTGCTGACTCAGGTGTTGCTGTCATCATCATTAGCCACAACCTGCAAGATGTCTTTAAGGTCGCCGATGATATTGCTGTGCTCTATCTCGGCAAGATGGTTGCCACTTTGAAGTCTTCTGAAACAAATCATCTTGATGTTGTTCAATACATCACCGGTTCTCGCACGATGGGAGATCAAGCATGAGCGTAACTATCGGATCAGGCCATGAAGGAAATGTCCGCGAACAGATCGAAGCCTATAAATCGCGCGTAAAGGGCGGTGAAATGGGCGCTCTGCCTTCAGTGCTCTCACTCTTCGTGCTCACTATTTTATTCTCGGTACTAAACCCTTACTTCTTTACTCAAGGTAACTTCGCAAACCTACTCACTCAGACAGCAACTCTGATGATGTTGGCGATGGCACTTGTATTTGTGATCTTGATTGCTGAGATCGATCTCTCCGCTGGTGTCACATCTGGTGTAGCGATGGCGCTCTTCATCCTTTTGACTAATAAGGGTGGCGTCGATTGGCGCATCTCAATTGTGGCCGGACTCCTACTTGGTACTGCTATCGGTGCGATGATCGGATTCTTCGTCGCTAAGGTCGGTGTTCCATCCTTCGTAGTTACTTTGGGTCTCTTCTTAGGTTTCCAAGGTCTACAACTTGCACTCTTGGGTGATGGCGGTTTGTATCGCATCGAAGTTCCAGAGATTAAGGCGATCATGAATGACAACCTTCCGGCATGGATGGGTTGGGGATTCTGGGCAGTGGCACTTGTCATTATGACTGCCCTTAACTTCTATGACAGAGCAGTTCGCTCTCGTAATGGTCTAGCTAATCGACCAATCTCATTGATGTATACAAAGCTTGCAATCGTCGGAACACTAGGTGCAGCTCTCGTTGCGATGCTTAATTTAAATCGCAGTACCTCTATGAAAGAGATCAGCGGAGTACCAATCGTTGTTCCAATTGCAATCACTGTTCTATTCCTAGGAACACTCTTGCTCGATCGCACACTCTTTGGTCGTCATCTCTATGCAGTGGGTGGTAACCCAGAGGCTGCTCGTCGTGCAGGTATTAAGGTTGTAAAGGTTCGCATCATCGCCTTTATGCTCTGCTCATTCCTTGCAGTGATCTCAGGCATCTTCAATGCAAGTCGCATCGGCGCAGTCGAGGCAACAGCAGGTAAGGCAATTGTGCTCTCTGGTGTTGCCGCAGCAGTTGTTGGTGGAGTAAGCCTCTTCGGAGGACGTGGACGCTTGATTCACGCAGCAGTTGGTGCCCTCGTAATCGCGATTATCGATAACGGTCTCGGTCTCCTCGGACTTCCAGCAGGAATTAACTTCCTTGTAACTGGTGGAGTTTTGATCTTGGCAGCAACTGTTGATGCGGTCTCACGTAAGAGATCTTCTTCGGCAAGTTAATCAGATTCACATGTCGTCAAGAAAAGGGCTGGCAGATTTTGCCGGCTCTTTTCTCTTTCCCCACTCATTTCACTCACCCATTGATGCAGATGCACAACTTCGCATTGCCACAGCGTTCTTCGCCTATGCCGCAGGTGATGCCTTTGGTGTTCAGTACGAATTCAAAGATAAGTATCGTGTTGAAAGCTCGTTGAGTGAGATTGTTGATTGGCCGTTAGGTGGCGTGAGTGATGACACCTTGCTCACCCTGCTATCAATTAAGGCACTTGATTCACAAACGCCGGATGTTGCACGCAAACGGTTTATAGAACTACTCAAAGAGAATCTTCCGGTTCTACGTGGGCTAGGTCCGACAACTCGGGCTGCGGTGGGATTGCCAGTTAAAGAATCAGAAGTTCACTTCATTGGTAACTCCAACGGTGCGATGATGCGGACCGCACTTCTCGGAATGGCATTTTCTGCCAAAGATGATGAGAATCGGAGGCAATGGATTTCTGAGATTGCGCGAGCAACACATTCTCATGAGCGAGCTATAGCAACTTCGCTCATAGCCTCAAAACTCTTCGCAGAAGCACTCCATGATCCAACTGTTGATCTGCTTCACATGGCCGTGAATGAAGCGAAGGTGATTGGCTATGAAGAATTCTTCACAACAAACTTTGATGAGAAAACCCAAGTTTCGTTAGATCCTCTCCACACGCTTAAGGCTGTGATTGCAATCGCTTCATCCTCTACAACAGTTGAACAGGCCTACATCAGCGCCTGCGAACGAGGCGGAGATACAGATACCGTGAGCGCACTTGCCGGTGCACTTGTCTCACTTCGCTTTCCCACATCTCATGGTTTCTATTCGATTCCCTGGATTAATCAAGTGAGATGGGGTGAGATTTCAGAGGCAGCTCAGGCACTTGAAATCATCTATCGCGCGCGCAACCATGCAGTGTGGGTTATTGGACCAGTTGCCTGGGATAGCGTGCGATATCACGGTGGCCTCACGATTGAACGCCCTGGTGGTACAGGTGCCAATGTTGCAATTGCACTGGCATCAACGGGAACAGAAGTTAACTTCGTAAGTTACCTTGGAGATGATGAACTCAGCCATAAGCTCGATAAGCACCTCAAGAGTTCAGATATTGCCAGCCTCTACACACCCGTGATTCCTGGCCCAGTTTCACACGTCGCAATTCCTGTCGACGAAAAGGGTGAGCGCACGATCGTTGTGATTGCAGATGACAAGTTAGATCAGGTTTCGATTTCGGGATTACCAATTGAAGCTGATGACATTGTTGCCTTTGTTATCTGGCGCAATAACTTTGTGAAAGATTTAGAGATTGCCCACAATGCCGGTGCAATTACAGTTGTGGGATCTGCTGCGCTGACAGACCCCCAGGTTCTTCGCGCTGACTACTTGATCGGTTCGCGGGATGATTTCTCTGGCGATTACTCAGTTGAACAAGCTCTCACACGTTTTACTTATGTTGTCGTCACTAGCGGTGCTGAAGGTGCGACCTTCTACAGCGCCAAGGGCTCAATCTTCCAACCAGCAGAAGAAGCTGAAGTGGTGGATACAACAGGTGCAGGCGATGCATTTTTATCGGCTCTGCTTCACTACTTAGTGATTAATAAAACTATTGATGCAAAAGCGATGGCGTTGGCT
>JBILXG010000059.1:0-5225 GCA_044369465.1 Candidatus Planktophila sp. | reverse complement strand
ATCTGCAACTCTCACTCTCGGCAATTCACTGACAGTTCATACATCGATGGTTGTTAGAGAAGATTCGATGACTCTCTATGGTTTTATTGATCCTTCATCAAGAGAAACCTTTGAATTAGTTCAAACAGTGAGTGGTATTGGCCCACGAGTAGCACTATCAATACTTGCCCATCTCTCGCCCGATCAATTGGCAGATGCGGTTGAATCTGAATCAGTCAGCATTCTCTCGGGCGTTCCTGGTATCGGTAAGAAAGGTGCGCAGCGAATTCTGCTTGAACTAAAAGGTAAGTTAGCGCGAACCGGTTTACCTGGTGCGCCAATCCCTTCCTCTCAACCGATCTGGCGAGAACAACTCTCAGGAGCACTTATCTCTCTAGGTTATTCAGCGCGCGAGGCAGATTCCACAATTTCAATTGTGGCTATTGATTATGCAAATCGTGGTTTAGATCCAGCTCATTCAGATCTCTCTGATCTACTTAAAGCAGCGCTAGCAGGTGGTAAATCGTGAGCGAACCTACCGAACCGACGGAGCGCTTAGTTAATCCGGCGGCGGCATCTGATGAATCACTTTCGGAGAACGCGCTCCGTCCAAAGTCGCTGAAAGAATTTATTGGTCAGCATCGTGTGCGCGAACAGATTGACGTATTACTTACCGCCGCTCGTAACCGCGGCGCAGCAGCGGACCACATATTGCTCTCTGGCCCTCCGGGATTAGGTAAGACAACGTTGGCAATGATTTTGGCGTCAGAGATGTCCACGCCTATTCGAATTACCAGCGGTCCTGCAATTACACATGCCGGTGATCTCGCCGCTATTTTGTCATCACTTGTTGAAGGCGAAATTCTCTTCCTTGATGAAATCCATCGCCTACCTAGACCGGCTGAAGAGTTGTTGTATTTAGCAATGGAGGATTTCCGAGTTGATGTTGTCGTAGGTAAGGGGCCAGGTGCTACCGCAATTCCACTACAGCTTCCACACTTCACATTGGTAGGAGCGACAACGCGGGCAGGATTATTGCCAAGTCCGCTACGTGATCGTTTTGGCTTTACCGCACACCTTGATTTTTATGACGCCGCCGAGATCGAACATGTGATTTCTCGAAGTGCACAACTTCTCAATCTCACCATCGACAAGAAGGCTGTTGCAGAAATTGCAGGCAGATCCCGAGGAACGCCACGTATTGCAAATAGATTGTTAAGACGTGTACGCGATTATGCCCAAGTGAAGGGATCGCAATCCCTGAGCCATGGTCATGCTCAAGAAGCTCTTGAAATGTATGAAGTAGATGAGCAAGGGCTAGACCGACTCGATCGATCCGTTCTACTCGCCCTCATTGATCGCTTTAACGGGGGACCGGTAGGACTTTCAACACTTGCGATCGCAGTCGGTGAAGAGACCGAAACGGTCGAATCTGTTGCCGAACCATTCTTGGTCCGTAATGGATTTATGGCTCGCACCCCACGGGGACGTGTAGCAACGGCGTTGGGCTATACGCACTTGGGTCGCAGCGTGCCGCCCAGCCTTGCCACCCTTTTCGATCCCACTTCAGATTGATCTGAGCACGCCCTCTGGTGGCCTAGACTCTGCTCTTATGTCCACACCTAATAAAGTTGTAAAGAGTTCTGCCCGTCCTGGGCGTGCCTTGGCGATACTCGCCCTCATTTTGGTCGGTCTAGGCGCAACCTCCTTCATCACCGATGCGACATCAGTGCGCCTCGGTCTTGATCTTCGCGGAGGCACAAGCGTCACTCTCCAACCACGAGCATCAGCCGTTGGAAATGAAGTTACCTCTGAGGCAATTGATCAAGCTGTTGAGATCATTCGCCAGCGCGTGAACTCATTAGGCGTTGCAGAGAGCGAAGTAACGGCTCAGGGAAGTGGCACTAACCGTCAAATCGTAATCTCTGTTCCTGGTGAGAATGGTCGACGTGTGGTCGATCTTGTTGGACAGACAGCAGAACTTCGATTCCGTCAGGTGCTTGCATCTGGTGTTGGAGTTCCCGCTGCGATTGATACATCAACGGTGGCAACTCCTGTCGCTGGCGTATCAGAGGCAGTGAATCAAGCTTTTGCAAATCTCAATTGCACCACTGCAGCAAGTTTGCAGGGAACAGGTACGGATGATCCGGCGGCAGCAATTACTGCGTGTTCTAAAGATGGAGGAACCAAATACATCTTGGCACCTGCTGAAGTATTAGGCCGTCAAATTTCAAAGGCTTCTGCTGGTCTAGATACACAAGCTGGTAGCGCGTGGAGCGTTTCACTTACATTTAATAATGAAGGAACAAGCGCATTCGGTGCTTTGACTGCCCGAGTAACTTCTTTACCAGAACCAACTAATCAGGTAGCAATCGTCCTCGATGGAATTGTTCAATCGTCTCCTCGAATCAACGAAGCGATTCCATCTGGAACTGCCCAAATCACAGGTTCATTTACCCAAGTTGAGGCTCAGGATCTAGCGAATGTACTGAAGTACGGCGCACTTCCTCTCGCTTTCGATCGTGGAGAAGTTCAACAAGTTTCACCAACGCTAGGTTCTGAACAGCTCACCGCTGGTCTCTTGGCCGGAGCGATTGGTTTGTTCCTGGTAACCATTTATTCCTTCTTCTACTATCGAGGTCTTGGAATCGTAGTTACTGGATCTCTTGCAGTTGCAGCGGTAATGATTTATCTGCTCGCACTTGTTCTTGGCGAGATCATCGGATTCACACTTACTCTTGCTGGAATTGCGGGAATCATTGTGGCGATTGGTATTACCGCCGACTCCTTCGTGGTTTATTTCGAACGTATTCGAGATGAAATTCGAGAAGGACGTTCCTTGCGGTCTGCTGTCGAAAGTGGCTGGCTCAAAGCTCGACACACAATCCTGGTCGCAGATGCGGTCTCGATCATTGCGGCGGTACTTCTCTACTTCTTCGCAGTAGGTAGCGTCCGTGGCTTCGCATTCGCACTTGGCTTGACGACGCTTGTGGATCTAGTGGTTGTCTACATCTTTACGAAGCCGCTTATGACGATTTTGGCGCGAAGTAAATTCTTTAGCTCAGGACATCGATTCTCAGGTCTGTCAGACAAGAGTTCTGGTGTTACTCGAACAACTTCTAGCGTGGAGGCATAACATGGCATCAGTTAAAGGTCTTGGTGGTCGCCTCTATTCAGGCGAAACCTCAGTCAACATCGTTGGTAACGCAAAGCGCTGGTACATCGTCTCTGCACTCTTCACCTTGCTCTCAATTGGAGCGCTCATGTTGCAAGGTCTTCACCTTGGTATCGAATTCAAAGGTGGATCTGCGTATACATTCCCAACCACCACAGCAACGGTAGAACAAGCACGTTCTGCTGTTGAATCTGCTGGTATCTCAGGTGAACTCATCATTCAAAAGATTGGCGAGGATAAGATTCGCGTTCAAACCGGATCGCTCACTAACGCGCAATCTGACTCTGTCGAAGCTGCAATTGTTTCAAACTTCAATGTGAACGCTGCAGATATCGATACACAGCTCATCGGACCATCATGGGGTAAAGAGATCACAAAGAAAGCGCTCTATGGACTTCTTGCTTTCGTTATCGTGATCATGCTCTTCCTTGCAATGACCTTTGAACCGAAGATGGCGATTGCAGCACTCGTTGCAGTTCTCCACGACGTGCTCATTACCGTTGGTATTTATGCTCTCATTGGTTTTGATGTCACCCCAGCCACTGTCATTGGCTTCTTAACCATTCTGGGTTATTCGCTCTATGACACGGTGGTTATCTTCGATAAAGTCCGTGAAAATACTCGCTCGATTACTTCAACAAGTAAGCAAACATTTACACAGGCCACAAACTTGGCTGTAAACCAGACCATCGTTCGATCTATCAACACCACTGTTATTGCCCTTCTTCCAGTGGGTGCGATTCTCTTTATCGGCGGTGGATTACTGGGTGCAGGAACACTGAAGGATATTTCGCTTGCGCTCTTTATCGGCATGATCGTCGGTTCTTACTCTTCTGTCTTTATCGCGCCAGCTGTTCTCGCTCAGCTACGTGAGAAAGAGCCAGCAATGATTGCTCTTGCAAAGCGTGTTCAGGCTCGCGGTACTGCCGTTGTTGGATCGACTACAACTACTTCATCTGTGCAGGTTGCACCAACGGCTGTAAACGATCGTCGCGGACCACGCAATCAACCAAAGCGTAAAGGTCGCAAGTAGAGATACTTCCAATGGATGATCTTCTTAAGCCGCTCATTGCTGGGCTGCAAGAACATCATCCGCAGGCTGATGTAACAGAGGTTGAACGAGCCTTTGAAGTAGCGCGCACCGCTCATGTGGGTCAGACTAGAAAGTCTGGTGAGGATTACATCACTCATCCGGTTGAAGTAACTCAGATTTTGATTGATTTGGGTCTTGATCAAGAGACGATTATTGCCTCACTCTTACATGACACGGTTGAAGATACGCCATACTCGCTAGATCAGTTGCGTAGCGACTTTGGAGATCAGATTGCCTCGTTAGTTGATGGCGTGACTAAGTTGGATAAATTAACGTACGGACCAACGGCTGAGGCCGAAACTGTTCGCAAGATGGTGATTGCGATGTCGCGTGATATCCGAGTACTCGTGATCAAATTGGCCGATCGATTACATAATGCCCGCACTTGGAAATTTGTATCCCCAGAAAGCGCCTTGCGCAAAGCACGTGAAACTCTAGATATCTACGCACCCCTTGCGCATCGTCTAGGAATGAATGCCCTGAAGTGGGAACTCGAAGATTTGAGTTTTGAAGTTCTAGAACCAAAGAAATTTGCTGAGATCTCCCGACTTGTGGCAGAGCGAAGCCCAGCACGACAAGCGCTCACTCAAGAAGTAATTGATGCCGTAAAGACGGACTTGTCACATGATCTGATTGAGGCAACGGTTACGGGGCGACAGAAACATTTCTTCAGTGTCTACCAGAAGATGGTCGTGCGAGGCAGAGATTTCAATGACATATATGACCTAGTTGGTATCCGTGTATTAGTTAACGATGTTCGTGATTGTTATGCAGTACTCGGTTCGATACACGCACGTTGGAGCCCGGTGCCAGGTCGCTTTAAAGATTACATTGCGATGCCGAAATTCAATCTCTATCAGTCGCTTCATACCACCGTCATCGGTCCGAGTGGTAAAGCGGTCGAGATTCAGATCCGTACATATGAGATGCATTCACGAGCAGAGTTTGGTATCGCCGCACACTGGAAATATAAAGAGG
>JBILXG010000058.1:0-5231 GCA_044369465.1 Candidatus Planktophila sp. | reverse complement strand
CCCCTGAGGCACCTAACTGATTGGCCCGAAGAATTATCTTGGCAGGGTCAAATCGCCCAGCAGGAAAGTCGCTATCGTTGAGAAATATCGGTAGTGAAAATTCTGATTGAACCTTCTCCTTAAAATGGGCAACATTGCTCAGCAATTCACCCAACAGTTCCTCACCGCGCGTCTGTAAAAGTGCACGGGTTGCATCAATTGATGCAAGAGGTGCGCCTGCAGGAGAAGTGGTGTGAGTAGTCTCAAAACTCTGCTCAAGGCGTTGTGCACTTAAAAATTCTGTTCGCGCCAGCAATAGTGCAGATGCGCTATATCCAGGAAGAGCCTTATGAACGCTAGTGATCAGAGCGTCAGCACCCATCTGCAGTGCATGAGCAGGTAAGTCTTTGTGAAAACCAAAGTGTCCGCCCCACGCTGCATCAATGATGACTGGCATAGAATGCGAATGTGCAAGTGCTACCAGCGAACCAATATCTGAAAGTGTTCCTAGATAACCAGGTTCAGTGAGCAATAACGCGATTGGTTTTTCAGGAAGCACTCGCTCTAATTCACTGATTGGGATCCCGATAGGAATACCTGTTGCGTTGTTAATTTCTGGTGTGAGCCAGAGCGGTTCAAGGCCTGCAAGTACTAGCGCACTCAAGACAGAGCGGTGTGCGGTGCGGCTCACCGCAACTTTATCGCCAGGTTTTCCGAGTGCGAGAATTGCCGCCTGATTTGCATGAGTGGATCCACCAGTTGAAAATCGGGCAAAGTCTGCACCCCAGAAATCTGCGGCAAGTTTCTCTGCTCGTACGAGAACTTTGTTGGTGAGCTTGATTTCATCGAGCCCGCCATAAAGCGGAACATCAGAATCAACCAACGCTCCTAAACCAGCATCTAAGCGTGATGCATTCTGCTTATGACCAGGAACCGTAAATGGGCTTCGCTTGCGCTCGAAGTAAGAGAGATAGGCGTCGAGCAATGGCGCGATGTTTCGAAGATCACCTGAACTCATGTGGCTAAGCCTAACTTCTCGGCCGTCCCTACTTTCTCCAAGGCTCTATGATTTACCCATGACTTCTAACGCACACGAACCGCTTCCGCAATCACGTCATATTGCGACGGAGATTCCTGGCCCTAAATCTGCCCAGGCGTTGGCGCGACGTAAAGAAGCAGTATCTGCCGGTCTAGGAATGGCCTTTCCAGCCATTATTGCTCGCGCAGAAGGTGCGATTATGGAAGATCTCGATGGTAATCGCATCATTGATCTCGGTTCAGGTATTGGCGTAGTCACTGTAGGAAATGCAAATCCACGCGTTGTCTCTCGAGTCATCGAAGCAGCGCAAGCATTTACTCATACAAATTTCACCACCGCTCCTTATTTGGGATATATCGAAGTCTGTGAAGCACTTAATGAATTAACGCCAGGAAAGTTTGCAAAAAAATCAGTTCTGCAAAACTCCGGTGCAGAAGCAGTCGAAAATGCCATCAAAATTGCGCGACACTACACAAAGCGTGCAGCTGTCGTTGTTTTTGAGCACGCCTACCATGGCCGCACTAACCTCACTATGGCGTTGACTGCAAAGAACATGCCATACAAAGAAGGTTTTGGACCTTTTGCAAATGAGATTTATCGCATGCCGATGCCATATGCGTATCGCTGGACGGGTGATGTTTCAACGATGACTGCAGATGCGCTCGCAGATGTCACACATAAGATTGAGAAAGAGATCGGCGCAAAGAACGTTGCGGCAATCATCATCGAACCTATTCAAGGTGAAGGTGGATTCATTGTGCCGCCTAAGGGATTCCTTCCTGGCTTGAGTGAATATGCAACTGCGAACGGCATCGTGTTTATCGCTGACGAAGTTCAAACTGGTTTTGCTCGCACTGGAAACTACTTTGCCGTAGAAGATGAAAACGTTGAGCCAGATATGATCGTTACCGCTAAGGGAATTGCTGGCGGACTACCACTTGCTGCAGTGACAGCTCGTGCCGAAATCATGGATTCATCACACGTTGGTGGCTTGGGCGGAACTTACGGTGGAAACCCAATCGCATGTGCTGCAGCACTTGGTGCAATGGAGGCCATTCGCGAAGATAAACTCGTTGAGCGCGCACGCCACATTGGAAAAATTCTTAACGAACGCCTCACTGCAATGGCTGCAAAGTATCCAGTCATTGGTGATGTTCGCGGACGTGGTGCAATGCAGGCTATCGAAATAGTTGTTGCAGGAAGTAAAGATCCAAATCCTGCCGCGATGGCGAGCGTCATTAAGTATTGCCAGGCTCAAGGTGTGCTCATTCTGACTGCGGGCACCTACGGAAACGTCATCCGCTTCTTACCTCCGCTTGTGATTAGCGATGAGCTACTTGTTGAGGCCCTCGCGGTTCTTGATGACGCATTTGCCGCCCTATAAATCACCCTCGTCTCACCCCTAAAACGCTCACCCTGACCTTCCCTCACCCCGTCATTTAAGTCACCCTTAGGCGTGGCTACGAAGAAGATCGCGGGGGATACCCCGACCCCAGAGCTCCTCGATGGGGTGATCCTTTCGCGCACATTGCCTTTACGTTTGCCCGCAAACTTTATCTCGCGCCCCCATCTTGTGAATTCCATCGATACCGATGCACCAGGAACAACTCTGATTGTTGGCCCACTCGGTTATGGCAAAACTTCATTGGCGGCTGAAATCGCCCAGAAGAATGAGGGCCGCACTTTTTGGTACACGATGGTTGATGAGGACACCGCACAAAAGTTTAATTCTCACGTTATTCAAGCGGTTCGAAATGTTATTCCAAGCTTTGCTCCCTGGTTTACAACTGATCTTTACATTGAACCGATGGATCTCATTGCAAAATTCAGCAACGAATTAGCATCACTTAAAGGCGAATATATCTTCATCGTTGACAATCGAAGGACAAAGAATGCTGAAGACTTTGCAGTTGCAAAGGAAATGATCAAATCCCTTCCTAGCAATATGCATCTCATTCAAGTTCGCAACGACCAACCTGCGGCATCCCCTGCCGACTTAGCACCTATTGGAAAATTGAACACTCTTGGGCCAGCAGAGCTCAAGTTTTCGTCCGATGAGATGATGACAATGATCTCACTGAGTGGGTTAAGCGATCGGTCGAAAGAGATCTTTGAAATTCTCGAAAGCACACGAGGATGGCCAGCGGCGGTACAGCTAGTTATTCGAGGCGCGGCAAAGGGCGTCGGATTTAAAGTCACCGGTAAGCAAATTTCCACTTCAGTAGATCCATTACGTCTGATTGCGGCAGAATTTGTTCGCACTCTGCCGCCCGAGGAAAAAGCAATTCTGCTTCCGGTATCTATTGTTGATTCATTCACCCCCGAATTGGCGCAAAAGATTCTTGGAAAGGGTTATTCACAGAACGTACTCGATGCCTTCGCTTCCGAAGGAACGATACTTTCAAAGAGTAATGATGCAACCCCAGTTTATAAAATACATTCACTTATCCGAGAATTTCTCTATCAAGAACTAACGAGCGATCAGTCAATCTGCGCCGAGTACCATCGCTTAGCTTCTTTATACTTTGAGAACGAGCTTGATGCGACGAAAGCTCTCGAGCATGCGTACTTATCTAAGGATCTAATCCGATTTGAAAAACTTTTTCGTGCAGGAGCCCGGATATATGCGATCACGGGGCGAGGCAATGAATTACTTCGCTGGGCGAAATACGCTGGAGATGAGAGTGTGCAAGGTCAGATACAGCGCCAGACTGTGGAGATTAGTGGACATTTAGCAAATCTATCTTTCGAGAAAGCTGATGCAGTAAAGGCCAGTATGCGTCTGTTGTCACAAGGAACACCACTTGAAGGATTTATCAATCGCTACGCAGCGTTAATTGATGTAGCAATTAACTTCTCTCTCGGGCAATTTAATGATTTCGAAGCTATCGCAGAAACAGCGTTCTCAGATGATGCCTTTGCGGGAGATGTGGATTTTACTGATGCACTCTTTGTTCTTCGTCGCCTGGCGGGCTACTACTTTGTGACAGATAACGTTGAAAAGTTGGAAGAGGTAGATGCAAGAGCGAAAGAACTTCTCGCAAGGAAATTTTCTTCGCTCGGCCATGTTCACCAACTTGCAGTCAGAGCGCTCTGTGCCTACCAACAGTCTTATTACCAAGATGCATTTGAGTCATCGCGGATGGCACTCTCCCTAAGCAACGATTTAGGGATGGCATCGTTTCAAGGCCCGCTAGATATCAAATACATTCTCGCTCGCTGCCATTATGAATTTACTGATCTTGATAGGTCTTATGAGATTTTTAATGACGTTATTGAGAGTTCATCAAAAAACCAGCAATGGATCTGGTATTGCGCAAGTGTTTCCTACGTCTCTGTAACTCTTGCTCAAAGAGGGGACGGAACGGGTTCAGCACAGATGCTCCGCGATGCACGAGAAAGAGTTTCACTCATACACTCAAAGAATCAGCTTCATTCCATCCTTGATCGGGCTGATCTGGTTATGCAACTCACTACTGGTGACCTTGAGAAGATGAAACTTCTCATCCAAACTTCCCTTCCTGGGCGTGCGACAGAGTTAATGAAACTTCACATTCTTCGAGCTGAGGGTAAAGAGTGGAATCCATCCATAGGCGCTGAGTTGCCAGAGCGAACTCCTCGCCAGCGCATTTACAAATTCCTCTCTCAAACAGTGCATGCGTATGAAACTGATCAAGAGCTTGCGATCACTTATTTAACTCAAGCGCTAAAGGTTGGTGCTGAGGTCGGAGCAAAAGCAATCTTTATTCGTCAGACGGAGCTCTACCCGCTCTTCCATGAAGTTGCGTTGCGAACTCCAACGTTTTACAACGAAGAAATATCGCGAAAGGTGGCTATACGAATGCAGGAGATGGATTTGACTAAAGGTGTGCAACCAATGCTCACTAAGAGAGAGATTGAAATCGTCAAGCATCTGAATTCGGGTAAACCAATCACTGCAATTGGCGCATCCCTCCACATCTCACATAACACGATGAAGACGCACCTAAAGAATGTCTATCGCAAGCTCGGCGCAGATGGGCGCGATCAAGCGGTAGAAAAGGCAAAGTCACTCGGTCTGATTTAGTTTCAAGTCATTTCAACTTCATGGGATACTTAGCCCATGTCGGATGAGCTGGAATCTTTAGACGATTTTGATGACGATCTAGACCTGACTCTTTATGCTGACCAGCCTGAGTTGCTGCGTGAAATTACAACCCAACTTTTGGAGGTT
>JBILXG010000057.1:0-5239 GCA_044369465.1 Candidatus Planktophila sp. | reverse complement strand
AACAATCTCGCCAGATCGCTTTCTTATTGTTGTAGCCGATTCAAGTATTCCAACGAGATCGCGGTAACCACCCTCGGAATCATGCAAGCGCAGGGTTAGCCGCTGGCCGATCAACTCTGGGTCAATCCCAACAGATCCCGCTCTCATAGGCTCACATTAACCGTGCAGTTCAGATGGTGCATGGTTAGAATTGCCCTCGAACCAGGGTTTGCCCATTCTTTACCTTTCGGAGGTTGCTCGTGACATATGTGATTGCCCAGCCATGTATCGATGTGAAAGATAAGTCATGCATCGAAGAGTGCCCAGTGGATTGCATCTATGAAGGTAATCGAATGCTCTACATCCAACCCGATGAGTGCGTCGATTGTGGCGCTTGCGAGCCTGTCTGCCCGGTTGAGGCTATTTATTATGAGGATGACGTTCCAGGCGACTGGAAAGAGTTCCCGAAAATTAATACTGAGTTCTTCGTAGAACTTGGCTCTCCAGGTGGAGCTGCAAAGGTCGGTCTTACAGATCACGACCATGCAGATGTGCTCGCCGTTGAGAAAAAAACTTCCTGATTTTCCCTGGGATGCACTTGCTCCTTACGGAGTAAAGGCGCGAAAGCACCCAGGAGGGATGATTGATCTCTCGCAAGGAACACCTGTAGATCCAACACCTGAATTTATTCAAAAGGTTTTGGCAGAGAGTGCTAACTCTCCAAGTTATCCGACTACTGCAGGAACACCTGAGTTACAGCAAGCGATACGAACATGGGCCATTAACCACCTTGGCATTTCCGGAGATTTTGACGTTCTTCCAGTTATTGGTTCAAAAGAGTTAGTGGCATGGCTTCCTACTTTTCTTCAATCTCAAAAAGTCCTCTATCCAAAGATTGCGTATCCGACCTATCTGGTAGGCGCGATGTTGTCAGAGTCAGAGGAAATTGCAGTAGATATTGATGCATCACAATGGCCACAAGCAGATTTAGCGTGGGTTAATTCTCCAGCAAATCCTACGGGTCGAGTTCATTCAGAGGATGAACTTCGCGCGGTTATTCAATGGTCACGAAGGAATAATGCAGTGGTGATTTCAGATGAGTGTTACTTTGAATTTGGTGACAGTGTTACCCCGACATCTATCTTTTCTTATAGCGATGGTGATAATTCAAACCTTCTTGCCGTTCATTCACTATCAAAGCGATCTTCGCTGGCCGGATACAGAGCAGCATTTATGGTGGGTGATTCTTCACTCATTGCATCGATTCGAGAGATTAGAAAACATGCAGGAATGATGGTTGCTCTCCCAGTGCAAAAGGCGATGACGGCAGCCCTTGGCGATGATAAACATGTCGCAGAGGCTCGTGCGCGTTATAACGCTCGTCGCGCCACACTTAAGCCAGCGTTAGAGGCGGCAGGATTTCGAATTGATGAAAGTGTTGCCGGTCTTTACATCTGGTGCACACGAAACGAAGATGCATGGAAGTCAGTTGATTGGCTTGCCGAAATTGGAATTCTTGCCACCCCGGGTTCTTTCTACGGTCCCGATGGCAGCCACCATATTCGCGTTGCAATGACTGCTACGGATAAAGCCATTAGCGATGCCGCTTCACGCATAATGGCTGCGATTGGCGCATAAACCATGTCTGTTGGAATTCTACTCGTGGGCGGTCGAGGAACTCGACTAGCTCCAATCACTTCAGAGATTCCAAAACCAATGTTGCCGATTGCATGCAAACCTGTGACAGAGCATCAAATTCTCGCTGCCAAAAGTGCTGGCATCACAACATTGGTTCTTGCGACTTCTTACCTCTCAGAGGTATTTACGCCTTATTTTGGCGACGGTAGCAAGTGGGGGATCGAGCTTCGCTATGCGGTAGAGAAAGAGCCTCTAGGGACAGGTGGCGCTATTGCTAATGCTGCAGCACTTCTAGATAAAGGCGCAGCTAGTGAAGCAGTAGTAATTTTTAATGGTGATGTTCTGAGTCAACATAACCTTGCTGCTCAACTTGATTTTCATAAGCAGGCCAACGCAGATGTGACGTTGCACTTGATTCAGGTTGCAGATGCCCGTGCCTTTGGTTGCGTTCCAACCACAGCTGATGGTCGTGTTGAAGCATTTTTAGAGAAGATGGAAAATCCGGTAACTGATTGGATCAATGCTGGTTGTTATGTATTTAGCCGCGAAGTTATTGACTCGATTCCACGCGATACCGTCGTATCTGTCGAGCGAGAAACTTTTCCGAAGCTCATTGCAGAAGCACGTCGAGTTTTTGCCTACAAGGAAGCGGCATACTGGCTTGACATTGGAAATCCAGGAGCGCTTTTCAAGGGATCTCAAGATTTAGTTGGAGCGAGCTTCCTTGTTTCGCCTTCTGCAGTTGTTGATTCCACCGCAGTTCTCACTGGTGGAACCTCTATCGGCGCTGGGGCAGTAATCGGCGCTGGGGCGGTCCTGGAGAATTGCATCGTCTCGAGTGGAGCAATTGTGAAAGCCGGGGCAAAGCTGACGCGAACTTTTCTCACTCCCGATTCTGTGGTTGCAGAAGATGCGACATATGTTGATAGATATATCTCCCGCAACGACAATCTTCCAATAATTTTTTAGCTCGCTTATTTGTCGATTTTTTGCGGATTTCACGCTCAAATCGGCCGAACTGTGACCATTTTCTAACCCTGAAGGGCTACTTCGGGAGTTGACAGGAAGGGATTACAAGCGTGTAATTCACTCCTAGTGACCCGTTATCCACTCACGGACCGGGCCCTAATGACTTGAGGAGATTAGCAAATGCCAATCCGCCCAGAAGGAACATCGACTGGCAAGCCATCAGCCCCCACTGCTGGACCAACTATTCAATTAGCAAATGGCGAGAATATTGAACTCTCGTGGCAAGAGCGCGCACTCTGCGCGCAGACTGATCCAGAAGCTTTCTTTCCAGAGAAAGGCGGCTCAACTCGCGAAGCAAAGCGTGTCTGTCTCTCATGCGATGTTCGTCAAGAATGTCTTGAGTATGCACTCGCCCATGATGAGCGTTTTGGAATCTGGGGCGGACTCTCCGAACGCGAGCGTCGCCGTTTGAAGCGTCGCCCAGCGTAAGCAATGTCTTTACATCGCGTCAGCGCGATTCTCGTTGTCCATGATGGTGCAACGTGGTTGCCTGAGGTTGTTGCATCGTTAGCATCACAGACACGAGCCTTCGATCACATCGTTGCTGTCGATACCGGTTCGGTAGATTCATCAGCAAAATTACTTAAAGGCGCTCGCATTCCGATTCTCACGATGCCGCGTGATACAGGATTCGGTGCAGCGATTGCATCAGCAGTTGAGAAACTTCCACCAGCAATTGAAAACGAGTGGCTTTGGATTCTCCACGATGATTGTGCGCCGGCACCTGGGGCGCTCGAAGCTCTTCTTGCTGCTGTTGATGATCGCCCGAGTGTTGTTATGGCGGGACCAAAATTACTTGGATGGCACGATCGCACGCACCTTCTTGAAATCGGAGTCAGCATTGCAACCAACGGTGCGCGATGGACGGGTCTAGAAGATTCAGAATATGACCAAGGGCAGCATGATGGAATTGCAGAAGTATTAGCGGTCAGTACAGCTGGTGCGCTAATACGCAGAAGTGTTTTTGAGGAGCTGGGTGGATTCGATCAAAATCTCGAATTATTCCGCGACGATGTTGACTTTGGTTGGCGCGTTCATGCTGCCGGCCATGGAGCAATTGTCGTTACCGATGCCGTTGCCTATCACGCGCAGGCTTCTGCAACTGAGCGACGCGATGTAGATGTAAAAGGAGCGCTTCTTCGTCGTCCACTTCTGTTAGATCGGCAGAATGCGGCATACGTCCTGCTGGCAAATGCGACATGGTGGTTACTTCCACTTCTTGCTTTGCAACTTCTTGGTTCTGCACTTGTGCGAGCGATCGGTTACCTCTTCGCCAAGCTTCCTGGATATGCAGCTGATGAAATTCTTGCCATCGGAAATCTTCTCGTAAAGCCTGGAGAGTTGATTAAGGCGAGGAAGGTACGTAAGTCGACGCGGCTCATATCTTCGCGCGTTGTATCTCGCTTTATTCCTTCAAGAGCACGTCAACTTCGTTTAGCACTTGAACGTGGCGCGAGCGCTCTAAGAGATTTCATTCTTAAGCCCTCAGAGGAATCGCTCCTTGATGAAACGCTGCTCGATCTTCCAACCGAGAAAGAATTAGAAGAAGAGGACTTGCTTACTCCTGTGCAATCGCGTAAGTGGAGTTCGGTATTTCGCAAGCCATTTGTCATCATCTTTATCTTTCTCATATTCCTCACTCTGATCTGGTCTAGAAATCGAATTGGCGCGGTCTCTGGAGGAACTCTGGCTCCTTCTCCTGCAGGAGCACGAGACTTATGGGATTTCTACTTCGCACCATGGCACGAAGTCGGCTTAGGAAGTAAAAGTGCGGCGCCGCTGTGGATGCCAATAATCGCAATTGCTTCTGTACTGACTCTTGGGAATGTCTCACTCTTTATCTCACTCTTTTTTATCGCTTCACCACTCTTGCTTTTCGTTTCAGGACACCGCTTGGTGAAGAAAGTGTGCGAGAATCGTTTCATCACCACTTCAGCGGCCCTGCTTTATGCAATTTCTCCCATAAGCATCTCGGCCATTAACTCAGGACGCTTCGGAGTTCTGATGATCATGATTCTCGCGCCATTCCTTGTGGAAGTGGCTATGCAGTGGCGAAAGATTGATGAATTTTCGATTCGAAAAATTTCTGCACTTTCTCTCCTTCTTGCATTGATGTTCGCATTTGCCCCACCGTTTTTTATTGCACTTTTCATTCTCACGGCGATGGCAGTTGTTTTCGACGTCATTGAGTGGCGAACCACTCCAAATAAACCTCGTCTCTACGCCCTTCTGACACGTCGCGCAGTCCTACTTATCTCCCCACTAGCACTAACCATTCCTTGGAGCTTGGAGATCATTAGCTCCCCAAAGAAATTCCTCATTGATATCGGCCTCCTTTCAGCAGGCGGTGGAGCAAACCTCGCCTTTACTGCCAATCCAGGTGGTGCAGGCTCACTGCCTTGGTGGCTCATTAGCCCTGTCGTTCTCATTCTTGCAATCGGCATTTTCTCCATTGAGCGCGCACGACAAGTTTCACTCATTGGTGGATTCTTTATTTCAGTTGCAACGATTGCATCGACCTTTACGATCACAGGAAAAGGAACAACAACTCCGAACTACATCTACGCCGGCGTATTTATCGCACTCGCCACAT
>JBILXG010000056.1:0-5369 GCA_044369465.1 Candidatus Planktophila sp. | reverse complement strand
TTCTGTGGTCATCTCTCAATCTTACCTTGTGGAGCTAAGGGGATTTGAACCCCTGACCCCCTGCATGCCATGCAGGTGCGCTACCAGCTGCGCCATAGCCCCTTGAAGTTGCACACTCTATCGCAGTAAATGCGCAGTCGAGAAATTAATTCTCGCTTGATCCTGATTCAACGCCTAGCAGTTCTTCCGGAATGCTGCCTGCGTTATGTTCTTCGAGGTACCAACCCTTAGCTGGACTCTGCGCCAATATCGACCATGAAGCATTTGATAATCCGCCGACTTTAGCCCAGTGAGATAGAGGAAGTTGTAAGTAATCGCCGATCACACATCGTGCGGTTCCGCCATGAGTAGTAACAACCAAAAGTTGGTCGTTTTTACCAGCAAGTGCATCTGTAATTGCAGCGCGTGCACGTGAAGCGACTTCGCTGCGTCGCTCACCGATTACTCCTGCTGGGTTATCTTCGCCATCAATCCACTTCACAAAGTTTTCAAAGTCTGCTTGGCGATTCTCTGAGCCTGTCTTGCCTTCCCAATTGCCACCATTGGTTTCACGAAGACGTTTGTCGATTGAAACTTCGATGTTAACGATCTCGGCAAGAGCTTGTGCCGTCCTCTGTGCGCGAATCAAATCACTTGAAATAATTGCAGTGGGTTCCATCCCAGCCAAGATTTCCGCAGCGTGACGAGCCTGGTATTGGCCAAGGCTATTCAATGGAATATCTGAGTGGCCCTGGAAACGATTGGCAACGTTCCAATCAGTTTGTCCATGGCGCCACAAAAGTATTCTGTTACCTGCCATCTGCAACCATCTCTCTAACAATATCGAGTTCGATCTTTGGACAGTCATTCCATAGACGATCGAGCATGTAGTACTTACGTAGTTCGCTACTTTGAATGTGGACAACTAAATCTGAGTAATCAAGAAGAATCCACTCTTCACTACCTTCGCGGCGGGCAGGCTTTTCTCCAACAAGGCGGAGCTTCTCTTCAATTTCATCCGCAATTGAATCTACTTGGCGAACATTTGCGCCGGTAACGATGAGAAAGATTTCGCTCAAAACCATCTGATCAGAGAGATCGAGTGCGACCATCTCGGTGGCCAACTTATCGGCTGCTGCGCGTGCTGCGATCTGTGTGATGGTCACTGCGCTCGGGCTAGCTGCCATATAAGTGGTGCTCCTTAATAAAGTGGGCTACTGAAGGTGAGTACTCTCTCGAAGATCCTTCACGAATGCCAGTTGAGGCAACGTTAAGCGCTCCAATATCAATTCCAAGTTCACTTTGAGAGCCTGGTCGCTCAATAATGATAAAGGTTACTAATTTCTTTAAATCATCGATGCGGTGCCATTGATCTAACTTGGCGTAGGCATCGCTTCCAATAATCAGATGGAGTGAATCATCAGGATAACTCTGTGCAACCGCCTCTACGGTGTCGATTGTGTAGCTAGGTCCTTCACGCAAGATCTCGATGGGATTGACCTCAACGCGAGAAGAGATATCTGTCGGAAGATCGGATACGGCTAACTCGCACATCTGCCTGCGTTCTGCGCCTGTTGCAACTGGATCGTGTTCACGCAAACGCGGTTGTCCGGCAGGAAAGAGAATAATTTGATCTACAACGTCGCGACGAAGCAGCTGAGTAATTACATGCATGTGGCCTATGTGAATGGGATCAAATGTCCCGCCATAGAGACCAAGACGTGCCAAAAGAATTACTTATCTAGGCGAAGTACAAGATAGAGAAGTACAACAAATATGCCGAATGCGAATCCGGCAAAGACTGCAGGCGATGTTGGGAGTTCGCGGACGACTTCACTAGCTACTGTGATCATGGGGCGATCTTACTACTTGTCGCCCAGAAGTAACGCTTCGAAGGCGGCCTCATCAATGATGGCAACTCCGAGTTCTTGCGCTTTAGCCAACTTTGAGCCGGGATCTGATCCGACTAGAACATAGTCCGTCTTCTTGGAGACAGAGCTGGTGGGCTTTCCACCATGGGCAGTGATTGTTTCTGCAATTGAATCTCTCGTGTAATTGTTCAAGCCACCAGTAACTACAAAGGTAAGTCCAGCCAAAGTTTGAGGTTTGGCAACGCCTGCAATGTTCTCCATTGCAACTCCTGCCGCAGCCCACTTCTTTACAATCTCTCGATGCCAATCGATTGTGAACCACTCCACAATCGATTCAGCGATTACATCGCCCACGCCATCAATACCGGCGAGCTCATCTGCGGGTGTGGATCCAATCTTTTCTAACGATCCAAAGGTTGTGGCAAGTGCTTGCGCCGCAGTTGGTCCTACATGGCGAATCGAAAGTGCAACGATCACACGCCACAGAGGTCGTGACTTTGCCTCCTCGAGTGCAGCCAATAACTTCTCAACGTTCTTTCCCGCTTCTCCATCTTTCTTGGTGAAGAAGGCTGATTTCATCAACTTATCGTGGGTGAGTGCGAAGAGATCTGACTCATCTTCAATAATGCCATCGGCAAGGAGAGCTACCGCTGCTTCGTATCCGAGAACATCAATATCAAGTGCAGCCCGTGAACCAATGTAGTAAATACGCTCACGTAGCTGAGCTGGACATGTCTGTGCGTTAGGACAGCGAATATCTACATCACCATCGCTGAGTGCGCGAAGTGCGCTACCGCATTCAGGACAATTAGTTGGCATTACAAATGTGCGCTCTGAACCATCTCGCTTTCCAACAACGGGTCCCAAAACTTCTGGGATTACATCGCCAGCCTTGCGAATAACAACTGTGTCGCCAATCAACACACCTTTGCGTTCAATCTCTTCTTGGTTATGCAAGGTCGCATTTGTCACCGTTGAACCGGCAACCTTGACCGGCTCCATAAAGGCAAATGGAGTAACTCGACCTGTGCGTCCAACGCTTACCTTAATATCGAGAAGCTTTGTTGTTACTTCTTCCGGTGGATACTTAAATGCGATGGCCCACTTTGGTGCACGAGATGTAAAACCAAGTGTCCGCTGGGATGCGATTTCATCAACCTTAATAACAATGCCATCGATCTCATGCTCGACATCATGGCGATGCTCGTTGTAGTGGGCGATGAACTTCTCAACATCTTCGCGAGTTGTAACAACACGGAAGCGATTACTTGTTGGAAGTCCAAGACCTTTTAGGAATTCATATGCCTGTGATTGGCTGGCAAAGTCTGCTCCGTTATGAGCGCCAACACCATGCACGACAACACTTAACGGACGAGAAGCGGTGATTCTTGGATCTTTCTGGCGCAGCGATCCTGCGGCGGCATTACGTGGATTGGCAAAGAGTTGTTTGCCCGCTTCTTCAAGTGATTCATTGAGTTCGTTAAAGGCAGCGATGGGAAAGAAGACTTCACCACGTACTTCGATCTGATCTGGAACGTTCTTGCCAGTCAGCGTCTGTGGCAGATTCTTAATTGTCTTAACGTTCAGTGTCACATCTTCACCTGTAACGCCATTACCGCGAGTCAGTGCTCTGACCAATTCACCTTTTTCGTATAGCAAGTTAATTGCCAGACCATCGACTTTAAGTTCGCAGAGCAATGGTGGATTTGATACCTCTTTCTCAATGCGATCAAACCAAGTACCGAGCTCATCCAAATCAAAGACGTTGTCCAGACTCATCATCTTCTCGATGTGATCATGCTGAGTGAAAGTTGTAGCAAATCCTCCGCCGACACCAAGTGAAGGGGAATCAGGAGCCAGTAACTCTGGGTGAGCTGCTTCTAGTTCGCCGAGTTCGCGCAAGAGGGCATCAAATTGCGCATCGGTAATCGTTGGCGCATCTAAAACGTAATACTTGAATTGATGGTCGCGAATCTCGGTGGTGAGTTGATCAATGCGATGGCGAGCTGTATTACTCATCAGGCCGTCTCACAAATTGTTGCTGATCCCACCACGCGATCACCATCGTAGATAACCATCGCTTGCCCAGTAGCAAGGCCTAGTAACGGTGTATCTAAATCTGCAACAAGGTTTGTTCCATCAAAACGATAAGTACATGGCAGCGCCTGACCATGCGCGCGTACCTGAACAAATCCGCGATGATCCCCTGGTGCAATATCCGGACCACACCAGATTGCGCGTTCACCCTTCATTGTCGAGACCGCTAGTTCCTCGCGTGCTCCAACAACTACGGTGTTTGTCACTGGTTCAATCTTTAAAACAAATCGCGGTGATCCATCTGCTGTAGGGACGGTAATTCCGAGACCTTTTCGTTGCCCGATTGTGTATGTGTAGGCACCTTTATGTTCACCAATTTGTGTGCCATCCTGATCAACGATCGGACCGCTCTCGCTACCCAAACGCTCGCGCAACCAACCAGCATTATCTCCAGAAGGAACAAAGCAGATGTCATGGCTATCTGGTTTCTGCGCAACCGCTAATCCACGACGTTCTGCTTCGAGGCGAATATCAACTTTTTCGGTATCACCCAATGGAAAAAGTGCGCCACCGATCTGATCGCGATTAAGTACTGCTAAAACGTAGGACTGATCTTTTAGCGGATCAACTGCGCGGTGCAGAGTCTTTCCGTGATCACCTTCGCGTGTACGCGCATAGTGGCCGGTGATTACTCCATCGAATCCCATCGCCTTTGCGCGATCAAGAACTGCTGCAAATTTGATTTTCTCATTACAACGAAGGCAAGGATTTGGTGTGCGTCCTGCCTTGTATTCGCTCATGAAATTTTCGACAACACCTGCATGGAATTCATCTGCCATATCCCAGATGTAAAAAGGAATACCAATCACATCGGCTGCTCGGCGTGCATCATGTGAATCTTCAATGGTGCAGCATCCACGAGCACCTGAGCGATATTTCTGTGGGTTAGATGAGAGTGCAAGGTGCACACCAATAACATCGTGACCTTCTTCTACTGCGCGCGCTGCAGCAACTGCTGAATCGACGCCGCCTGACATTGCTGCAATGAGCTTCATAGCGAGTTAGCCGCCTTTGCCATCGCAACCACTTCTGGAATCACACTCAGAGCGTATTCAATGTCACCGACAGTAGTTGTAGCACCGAGCGAGAAGCGCAGCGAAGATGTCGCACCGATCTCATCGTGGCCCATCGCCATCAATACATGGCTTGGTCGATGCACTCCTGCCGTACAGGCAGCACCTGTAGAACATGAGACTTCCTTGCCATCCATAAGTAACAGTAAGAAATCTGCCTGTGTGCCAGGAAAGGTGATGTTAGAAATTCCAGGAAGACGATCTGCGCCGCTGCCATTGATCTTCGCTTCAGGTGCAACGGTTGCAATGCCTGATTCAAATTTCTCTCGAAGGCTAGCAACTGTGACGGCGTTGAAAATACTTTCTTTAACGGCCGTAGCAAAGGCAACGATCGAAGGTGCGTTCAGTG
>JBILXG010000055.1:0-5431 GCA_044369465.1 Candidatus Planktophila sp. | reverse complement strand
TCTGCGCCTGTGAGAATTGCCCTGTTTGGCCACGTGAGCGCAACTCCTGCGGCGCTGACCAAGGCGCTCGGCGACCAAGGCATCTCGATCGTTTCTGATACCCAAGATATCGCCCAAGTCGACTGTGCAATTTTTGCAATCAACCCATCGGCTGGAATAGATGCCGAGACGATCACAGCCTGGGAAAGTTTTAATGATTATCTAACGCCGCGGATCATGGTTGCGCTGGCGCTACCTGGAGCCGATCTTGATTTCGACGACGCTGTCTTACTCGCGAATCGGGTCTTCGATCAGATGGCAACACCATATTTAGTGTTGCATAGCGATGACGGAACCCCGGCAGCTCTAATCAGTCTCGAAGATTTAACCATTCGTAACTATCTACATGGAGTCGCAGTGGTTTCAGAGAGCGAACCCGAACATAAAGAGTTAGTTTCAGAATTTGCGCAGGAGTACCGCGATCTAGTGGAGTCGTCAGGTGAAAACGCTTTTGCTGCTGGTCTATTCTTCCCGGCCATCCCGGTCAATCTTGAAAATGGGATCGGCATCGATGTGCTCGTCTCTTACCTCAACCAACTTAAGTAAAACTACCAGGCTGCTGCTAACTCATTTCGAGTAATCGTCAAAAGTTGTGGCAACACTTTAGTCTTTCCGATAATCGGCATAAAGTTCGCGTCCCCTGACCAGCGCGGAACCACGTGTTGATGAATATGTGCAGCGACACCGGCACCAGAAATTGCGCCTTGATTCATGCCAAGGTTAAAACCTTCAGGTTGTGAAACTTTACGGATGGTTCTCATTGCATGAGTTGTTAGTGCGAAAATCTCTTCTCGCTCATCGTCAGAAAGATCGGTGAGATCAGCGACGTGGCGATAAGCACAGATGAGTAGGTGGCCAGGGTTGTACGGATAAAGATTCATGACGACGTAGGCATTCGTGCCTCGATGTACAACAAGTCCCTCTTCATCTCCCATACTCGGGATTTCACAGAACGGACAAGTGATTTCATTTGCGGCTAGCGGGCGATTTTCACCACGTAAGTAATCAAGACGATGAGGAGCCCACAGACGCGCCCACGCATCAGGCATTCCGGTTGAATCGATGTAATCCATCTCTACACCTGCTGGCGGGATGCAACAGTCGCCGAAATTTCCGCAATCGCTTCTGCTAGAGGAACACCATTCTTCTGCTCGCCATTTCGGTAACGGAATGAAACTGCGCCAGCCTTCTGATCTTCCTCGCCCGCAATTAGCATGTAAGGAATCTTCTGCATCTGTGCGTTGCGAACCTTTTTCTGCATGCGGTCATCTGAAGCATCTACTTCAGCACGAATACCCGCTGCTTTAAGCGCCGCAACAACATCAAAGAGATAGTCAGTAAAAGGTTCCGCGACAGGAATGGCCATGACTTGAACCGGAGCTAACCACGGTGGGAATGCACCTGAATAGTGTTCGGTGAGTACACCAAAGAATCTTTCGATAGAACCAAATAGAGCGCGGTGAATCATTACTGGACGAGCGCGCGATCCATCGTTTGCCGCGTACTCAAGTTCAAATCGCTGTGGCAATTGGAAATCCACTTGGATGGTCGACATCTGCCAGGTGCGACCGATTGCATCCTTGGCCTGCACTGAAATTTTCGGTCCATAGAACGCTGCGCCACCTTCATCATTAACAAGTTCTAGATTCTGCGCAAGCGCTGCCTTACGGAGAGCCTCTGTTGCAGCTTCCCAATCCTCATCGGATCCGACGGACTTTTCAGGGTTACGCGTTGAGAGTTCGAGATAGAAATCTTCGAGTCCATAGTCACGCAAAAGATTGAGCACAAAGGTCAGGAGTGAATCAAGTTCTCCAGGCATTTGATCTTTTGTGCAATAAATGTGCGCATCGTCTTGAGTAAATCCGCGAGCTCGAGTAATTCCGTGAAGAACGCCTGACTTTTCATAACGATAGACAGTTCCGAACTCGAAGAGACGTAGCGGAAGTTCGCGATATGAACGACCACGTGAGCGATAAATTAAGTTGTGGAAAGGGCAGTTCATCGGCTTCATGTAGTACTGCTGGCCCGCACGTTTAATAGTGCCATCAGCGTGATGCTCTTCATCGAGAATCATTGGTGGATACATACCTTCGGCATACCATTCAAGGTGACCAGAGGTTTCAAAGAGCGCTGCCTTAGTTATGTGAGGAGAGTAAACAAACTCGTAGCCTTCTTCTTCGTGTCGCTTGCGCGAGTAATCTTCCATCGCGCGACGAATGATTCCGCCCTTGGGATGAAAGACCGCAAGACCAGAACCAATCTCTTCCGGAAATGAGAAGAGGTCTAGTTCCTGTCCGAGTTTTCTATGGTCGCGCTTCTCAGCTTCTGCCAGCATTTCAAGATAGCCATTGAGTTCGTCTTGAGAAGGCCACGCAGTTCCATAAATTCGTTGCAACATCGGATTCTTCTCAGAGCCACGCCAGTATGCGCCTGCCGCTCTCATCAACTTGAAGGCTGGGATGTGTTTTGTTGAAGGTAGATGAGGACCACGACATAGATCTGACCAGTGTGGTTCACCATCGCGGCCGAGGTTGTCATAGATCGTTAACTCGGTGCCGCCAACTTCAACGTTTGTCTCATCTGTCGCTCCAGACTTAAGGCCAATAAGTTCACATTTGTAAGGCTCGTGACTTAACTCTTTGAGAGCGTCACCTTCAGTTGTTACACGGCGCTTAAAACGTTGACCGTCTTTGACGATTTTGCGCATTGCAGATTCAATCTTCTCAAGATCTTCCGGTGTAAACGGACGTTCGGGATCAAAGTCGTAATAGAAACCATCGCGGATTGGCGGACCAATTCCTAGGCGTGTCTGAGAAAAAACTTGTTGAACGGCTTGGGCCATGACGTGCGCCGTTGAGTGACGAAGAACATTGAGTCCATCAGGTGACGAGATCGATACACCTTCAACGACATCGCCGTCGGCCAGCTCGGTCCAAAGGTCACGGAGCTCACCATTGACGCGTGCGACAACAATTGATTTGTCTTCGGCAAAAAGATGGGTCGGGCGTTGATCTGATTCAACGCTGCGCGCAGCCCCATCTACCGTGATTGCAATAGTTGCCATGGGTTAAGAGTACCTAATGAGCGGTGGCCAACTGGCGCAATTTGCTACAGAGATCGCTCACATCCGAATCAATTGCCAGTGATCGCCCATCAATGGAAGCAATCGGAAGAGATATCTTGAGAGAGCTCAATGCTATTGCGGCTTCGCACGAAGTTACATCTGCTCCTGAGAGATCCTTCACGACCACCCCACATTCCTCTACCGCAAGAGCCCGCATCACACCGGGCAGAATTCCAGCGGTTATCGGTGGAGTCCTCCATTGACCATCGATGCGAAATGCAAAGTTTGACACTGCACCTTCGCGAACTCGATCATCTTGGTCAATCACAATTACTTCATCGCAACCAGAATCTAGCGCTGCTTGAAGCAGTTCCAATCTTTCAGAGTATGGAAAAGCCTTGTGTTGACGACCAACGGCCGAAGTAATTTGGTGATTGATGAGAACTTTGAGTGGATCATTCCCTGAATCGTAAGCTTCATGAGTAGCAATAAATCTCTTACTTCCAAACGATAAACGTAACCTTCCGACTCGGTGGGGCGTCACAGCAATTAGCTCTGCAATCGCTTGCGAGATCAAATCTTCGTTAGGAATTGGAATTTCAAGTTCACGTGCACTTGTGATGACTCTGCGCATGTGTCTAGCCAATAATTGCACGGAGCCATCTTCAGTTCTAATTGTCTCGAAGAGCCCTATGCCGAGCGGCCAATTCTTTTCATCCAGGTATTCCGACGAGGCCTCAAGTAATTTGTCATTCACCCAAATTTTCATAGAGTGCCACCGGCAATAGATATCAGATTTCGCGCCTTCAGTTGAGTCTCTTCCCATTCTTGCGCTGGTTCACTCCCCCACGTAATTCCCGCGCCCGTTCCAAAACGTAACCACTCATCTCCTGTATTCCAGAAAGTACGGATTGCAACTGCTAATTCCGCGCGGTCACCTTGAATCCAACCTAGCGCGCCACAGTAAGGTCCACGTGGTGCAAGCTCATGCTCAGCAATGATCGAGAGCGCTGCACTCTTCGGAGCGCCGCTGACAGATCCTGGTGGAGTAGTCGCTGCAAGAATTTCCGCCCATGAGGTTCCAGGTTTAACTTTCGCTTGAACATCTGAAACAAGGTGTGTGAGACCAGGATGCTTCTCCCGTCTGAATAACTCGCTCACCTCAACACTGCCCTCTTGGGCTATTCGGCTTATGTCATTTCGCATCAGATCAACAATCATCAAATTTTCAGCTTTATCTTTCTCGCCAAAATCTTCCTCATCCCATCGGATAGTTCCTTTAATTGGTGAGGTGATCAACTGATCTCCGGTACGAGTGAGAAACCTTTCAGGTGATGCACTGGCAATTTCAAAACCCGGGATCTTGAGATAGCTCGCAAATGGAGCGGGATTTGCGTACTGCATTCGAGCAAAAAGTCCGGCGAGTTTCTGCTTCTTAAGATCAATGAGGTGCGAAAGCTCTCTACACGCATTGACCTGATAGACAGAGCCCGCCGAAATCTCTTCGCGAACTGCATGAACATAACTCATGTAATCCAGCTCTTGTAGAGAAGTTCGCCAAGGTCTTTCTAGAACCGACCACGGTGACTCTGGAAACGGGGCTTCTTGAACTTTCTTAAACTTTGCAAAATGGTATTGACCTTCAAATGTAACCAAGACCGCCCAGAAGCCCCCATCATCCAAACAGGAAGGATCATCGGTGTACTTCTGCATCTTTGTGGCATGGCGGTTACCCATCCAGAATTGGTAATCGCGGCCGAACATGGGGTAAGGCTACGCAGAAAAGGGTGCGCTTTGGCGCATCAGCCCTGCCTACGCTAGATTTGCCTCCGCAGTAAATGCGGACGTAGCGCAGCTGGTAGCGCGGAACCTTGCCAAGGTTCAGGTCGCGGGTTCGAACCCCGTCGTCCGCTCGGATAGAGCGCCGTTCATGTTGATGGGCGGCGTTTCTTTATCCGTACAAGTACGACATGTTCGTGGTGGAATGGCCGAGAGGCGAGGCAAGGGACTGCAAATCCCTCTACACGGGTTCAAATCCCGTTTCCACCTCCACGAATTTTTAACTAGAAGTGAAAGGACGACTGCCGTGGCTGATAACAATTCAGATCGCCCATGGGGTCGCTATGAAGTTCTCTCAACTTCAGATTTTCACCAAGTTAAAAACATTTATGTTCTACCTGGAAAGCGTCTCTCATACCAACGTCACGAGAAGCGAGCTGAACATTGGTACATCGTAAGTGGAGATGCGCGGATCACACTCGATGGCGATAGCTTTGAAATGTCAGCTGGTGATTCGATTGACATTGAAATTGGAGTTGCACACCGCAT
>JBILXG010000054.1:0-5449 GCA_044369465.1 Candidatus Planktophila sp. | reverse complement strand
AAAGCAATCAAATCCTGGTCCAAGATTTGCACTCGTTGCCGGAACCTGAACTTGAATTGCGTTCGCTTTAAATGTTGGCTTCGCCATTTACTTCAGGCCTAACGCTTTTGCTGCAGCCGTGACATTGACCGGAACTACAACTGGCTTCTTTGCTGCATCGAGTGCGTATGGAATGTCTTTAAGTCCATGACCTGTCACAGTGATGACAATAGTTTTTCCGACAGGAAGCTTGCCTGCTTTTTTATGCTTGATCAGCCCCGCAAGACCTGCCGCCGATGAAGGCTCAACGAATACTCCTTCTTTCGCTGCAATCAGACGGTATGCAGCAAGGATTTCCTTATCTGTCACAGAGTCAATGACGCCGCCCGATACATCGCGCGCTTCAACTGCCTGTTCCCATGACGCTGGGTTTCCAATTCGAATCGCTGTGGCGATGGTGTCAGGATTTTTTACAATCTTTCCCTTAACGATCGGCGCTGCCCCAGCTGCCTGGAAGCCATACATCTGTGGCAACTTTGTTGAAATTCCATCAGCGCGGTACTCCTTATAGCCCTTCCAGTACGCGGTGATATTTCCCGCGTTACCGACAGGGAGTGCGTGAATATCTGGCGCATCGCCCAACATATCGACGACTTCGAAAGCTGCTGTTTTCTGACCTTCAATGCGATAAGGATTTACAGAGTTAACGAGTGCAACTGGGTAGTTCTCTGAGAGTTCGCGTGCCAAGGTGAGGCAATCATCAAAGTTTCCATTGACCTGCAAAATTGTTGAGTTATGGATGACTGCTTGCGCAAGTTTGCCCATTGCAATCTTTCCCTTTGGGATAAGAACCGCAGGAGTCATGCCAGCTTTGACAGCGTAGGCAGCCGCTGAAGCAGATGTATTTCCGGTTGATGCGCAGATAACAGCCTTTGCGCCATCTTCTGCAGCCTTGGAAATCGCCATGGTCATCCCACGATCTTTAAATGATCCCGTTGGATTTAGACCTTCGTACTTAATCCAAACATTGTTACCAAGTAGCTCTGAAAGATTGCATGCATAAATTAGCGGAGTGCCACCTTCGCGCAGCGAAACAATTGGAGTCTTATCACTGACTGGAAGGCGGTGTCGGTACTCCTCAATAACGCCGCGCCACTGATGAGCTCCGGATTTCTTCTTTGATCCAAAGATGCTCATAGTGATGTCGAACCTTCTACTCGGATAACGCTAGAAATCTTTGTCACGATTGGAAGTTTCTTAAGAGCGCTAACAGTTGCCTTAAGTTCGCCTTCAGTTGCACCGTGAGTAACGATGATTAACTCAGCATCAGCACCGCGACCATTCTGATCAACAGTTTGGATGGAGACATCTTGTTCAGCAAAAGTCTGAGCGATAGTCGCCAAAACACCTGATTTATCCTTCACTTCAAGGCGAATAAGGAACTTAGTCTTTGTGGTCTCGATAGGTGCAATATCGCGGTCTGCATAATCAGTCTCGCGCTGGCCAATTGAGTTCAGCGCAATGTGTCTGGACACTGCAACCACATCGCCCAGAATTGCTGAGGCTGTTGGTGCACCGCCTGCTCCACGACCGTAGAACATCAGTGGTCCAGCAGATTCTGCTTCGATAAAGACCGCATTAAAAGCATCGCGTACAGAAGCCAAAGGATGGCTCTTGTGAAGAAGAACTGGATGTACTCGCACGGAAATTTCATCAGAAGGAGTGAGTTCGGCAATCGCAAGTAATTTAATGACGTGGTCCATCGACTTTGCGATCTGCACATCTTCAAGAGTGATCTGTGAAATTCCTTCACGATAAACATCATCGACAGTTACACGAGTATGAAAGGCAAGACCAGAGAGGATTGCAGCCTTTGCCGCTGCATCAAATCCCTCAACATCTGCTGTCGGATCTGCTTCGGCATATCCCAATTGTTGAGCCTCTGCCAAAACATCTGCGAATTCACGATTGTCCTCGTGCATCTTGGTCAAAATATAATTTGTGGTTCCGTTAACGATTCCCATGAGGCGTACAACATGATCGCCAGCGAGTGAATCACGCATAGGTCGAATAATTGGAATCGCGCCAGCAACTGATGCTTCATAGTAAATGTCCTCACCTTGGGCGTAGGCGGCAGAAAACAAATCTGCGCCATGGCTTGCAAGGAGTGCTTTATTTGCAGTGACAATTGATTTACGGTTACTAATTGCTTTAAGGATGAGCTCACGTGCGGGTTCTATGCCACCCATTACTTCGATGATCAGATCAATATTTGGATCATTGACGACTGACATCGCATCAAGAGTAAATAACTCGTTTGGAATTCCTTCACGCGCTTTTATCTCGCGAACCGCAATCTTTGCTAATTCGATCTTTGCCCCTGCTCTGGTGGAGAGTTCAACTGTGTCAGCAAGGATTAAGCGGGCGACTTCACTTCCGACCACACCGCAGCCGAGCATGCCAATGCGAACTGGCTGGTCTGGGGATCTCATAGACCTATTCTTTCACATCGAGTGCGAGCAGATCCGCCTCATTTTCACGGCGAACAATTACGCGTGCTTTTCCATTCTTTATGGCAACAACTGGGGGACGCGGCACATGGTTGTAATTGCTAGCCATGCTTCTTCCATATGCGCCGGTGGCTGGGGTAGCAAGGAGATCTCCTGGAGCTATATCTGATGGAAGCTCAATATCTCGAATGACGATATCTCCAGTTTCGCAATGCTTTCCAACAACTCGTGAAAGTGCATGAGGTGAAGTCGATGCGCGATCTGCAAGAACTGCAGAATATTCTGCGCCATAAAGTGAAGGGCGGAGGTTATCGCTCATTCCGCCATCAACTGAGATATAGCGACGAATGCGGCCATCGTCTAGAACAACATCTTTAACGGTGCCTACTTCATAGAGTGTGAATGTGGTTGGCCCGACAATATTTCGACCTGGTTCAATTGAAATAATCGGTAGAGCTAAACCAGCTGCTGCACATTCACGTTTAACTACAGCGCTGAGCGATGGAAGTACATCTTCTGGTTCAACAGTTTTCTCGTCTGAAAGATATGCAATTGCATATCCCCCACCAAGATCAAGCTCAGGTAATTCAATTCCATGCTTCTCTTTGCATGCTTTCATTAGAGCAATAATTCGAGTGGCGGCTAATTCAAATGAATCTGTGCCAAAGATCTGTGAACCAACGTGGCAATGAAAACCACGGAGCTCAAGGGATGCATCCGAGAGCACTTGGGCGACAGCGACTGCTGCAGCTCCACTTGCTATAGAGAATCCAAACTTCACATCCTCATGAGCCGTTGAAATTGATTCGTGTGTATGAGCTTCTACGCCAGGTGTCAGACGGAGCATCACACCTTGGCGTACTCCATGCTTCGTCGCAGCGGCGGCTACTCGTTCAATCTCAAAGAGAGAGTCAATAACAATTGTCTTTACGCCCACCTGTACTGCTCGTTCGATCTCAGCGACAGACTTATTGTTTCCGTGCACTTCAATCTTCTTTGGATCAATTCCGCCGGCAAGTGCAACGGCAAGTTCGCCACCGGTGCAGACATCAATTCCGATACCTTCTTCTTTGATCCAGCGCGCCACATCAGTGCAGATAAAGGCCTTTGCTGCGTAATAGACATCTCCGGCAGATTCACCAAAGTGGAGATTGAGAGAATCAGACCATGCGCGGGCACGCTCTCTAAAGTGATCTTCATCGATAAAAAAAGTTGGAGTTCCGAACTGCATTGCCAAATCACGAGCGCTTAATCCGCTTGCGGTGAGGTATCCCTGTTCAAATGAAATAGCACGTGACCACATATCTATTACATCCTCTCCGGGGCGCTCACACCGAGCAGATCAAGTCCATTGGCAAGAACCTGCTTGGTTGCAGCACATAAGTTTGCACGTGCCGAATGAAGAGGTGAGATTGCTTCATCACCCAGTGGCAAAACGCGGCAATCAGCATAGAAGCCGTGATAAACGCCAGCCAACTCTTCAAGATAACGAGCAATTCGATGTGGTTCGCGGAACGCAGCAGCTGCCTCAACAACTCCAGGAAATTCAGCCAAGGTGCCAAGTAGCTCGTTCTCACGATCGTGAGATAACTGGCTCGGATCAAAATTAGCGAGCCCTGTAGGAATTGCGAGCTCTTCGACATTTCGCAGTACGGCGGCGATACGAGCATGGGCATATTGCACGTAATAGACCGGATTCTCATTTGTATTTCTACGCAAAATATCAATATCCATCACCATTGGCGTATCGACTGGATATCTAATCAAGGTATAGCGCGCTGCATCTACGCCAACTTTTTCTACTAATTCCTCAAGGGTAATAATTGTTCCCGCGCGCTTTGAGAGTTTGACCTCTTCGCCGCCCTCCATGATTTTAACGAGCTGACCAATCAGGATCTCTACGTTGTAATCAGGGTTATCTCCTGCACAGGCGGCAGTTGCGCGCAGGCGATTGACGTATCCATGATGGTCAGCACCCAACATGTAGATACAGATATCAAAACCACGTTCGCGCTTATTGATGTAATAGGCAGTATCTGATGCAAAATAAGTGAGATCACCATTAGCTTTTGTGATCACGCGATCTTTATCATCGCCAAAATCTGTTGTCCGCAACCAGATTGCACCTTCTGAATCAAAGATATGCCCCTGTGTTCGTAACTTCTCAACCGCATGTTCAACTGCACCTGCCTCATGAAGCGAGCGCTCTGAAAACCAGACATCGAAATGTGTCTTGAAGGTGTCGAGCACACGTTGCTGATCTGCAAGTTGTACTTTGTAGGCAGCTTCGCGAAATGATTCGTAGCGAGTCTCAGCGGCAACTTCTTTGATATTAGGATTTTCTTTCACAACTGCTTCAGCTAAATCATTAATGTAGCCGCCTTGATATCCATCTTCTGGAATCGGTTGGCCGAGTGCTGCAGCTTCTACAGATTTTCCAAAGAGATCCATCTGATTTCCGCGATCGTTGATGTAAAACTCGCGAATAACCTTTGCGCCAGCTGCTGCGAGAACGCGACCGAGTGCATCTCCAACTGCAGCCCAACGTGTGTGGCCAAGATGAAGTGGCCCTGTTGGATTAGCGCTAATAAATTCCAAGTTAATCGAAACACCTGCAAGTGAATTACCAGTTCCAAAAGTTGTAGGCGATGACAAAATTGCTGTAACTAATTCAGCCTGACTACTTCTATTGAGAGTGATATTGATAAAGCCTGGCCCCGCGATGTCGACCGCGCTGACTTCAGGTAAAGCCAGTAGATCGGGCTGCAAAAGTTCTGCAACTGCCCTGGGCGACATTCCCGCCGGCTTGGCTAATTGAAGCGCCACCGATGTCGCATAGTCACCGTGATCTCGATTCTTGGGACGCTCAAGGGGAATGGTTACTGGAATCGTTCCCACTAAATCTCCACGCTCAATTGCGGCCCCGATCGCAGCGGCAATGGCTGCGGCCAACGCCTGCG
>JBILXG010000053.1:0-5518 GCA_044369465.1 Candidatus Planktophila sp. | reverse complement strand
GGCTCATCCATCCACTTAATGTGTAGCTCTGTCATCTCCCCTTCGTCGACAAAGGTAATGCTCACTTCGCACTCAGCGTTTAGTCCAAGTTCTCCTAATGAGTATTGGATAAGTGAAGTTACATCATCGCTTGGAACAAGTTCTCCTGAGCGATTGTTTGATTCAATCGTCATGGGCGTATCAGCTGTTTCGAATATTTCGTGGGGCTTGGAGTGCGCTGTCGAAGGCGTCGTAAGCCTTGACGATGTCACCAATGAGGCGATGGCGCACAACATCTTCTGCAGTTAATTCACTAAATGAGATGTCATCAATGTTGCCCAAAATATCGCGAATAATTCGAAGTCCAGATTTAGCTCCATTAGGAAGATCAACCTGAGTTACATCGCCGGTAATCACCATCTTTGATCCAAAACCAAGACGGGTGAGAAACATCTTCATCTGTTCAGGTGTGGTGTTCTGCGCTTCATCCAAGATGATAAAAGAATCATTGAGCGTGCGACCGCGCATAAATGCCAATGGAGCAACTTCAATAACACCGCTCTGCATCAGGCGTGGAATTGAATCTGGATCGATCATGTCATGGAGAGCATCAAAGAGTGGGCGCAGATATGGATCAATCTTCTCTGTCAGTGTGCCTGGCAAGAAACCTAACTTTTCGCCAGCTTCTACAGCAGGGCGAGTCAAAATAATTCGGTTGACCTTCTTCGCTTGCAACGCAGCGACTGCCTTTGCCATTGCAAGGTAGGTCTTACCTGTACCTGCAGGTCCAATACCAAAAGTAATTGTGTTCTCATCGATCGCATCTACATAATGCTTCTGGTTGGCAGTCTTTGGTCTGATTGTGCGACCGCGATTGCTGACAATGTTGAGTGAGAGAACTTCTGCAGGATGTTCAATTGGATCTGCTGCCAACATATCGATGCTGCGCTTAACAGCGTCCGTTGTGAGAGCTTGTCCTGATCGGATGACAACCATCATCTCGGCAAATAACTTTTCGAGTGCAAGGCAGTCAATATGTGGCCCGCGCAGTGTGATTTCATTACCGCGCACTGTCATAGCGACGGAAGGAAATGCCGCTTCAATAATATTGATATTACTATCGCCAACTCCGACGAGTGCGACCATGGGAATGGCAGGTGGGACGGTGATCAGAGTGCGTTCCATATGTGGGTAAATCTAGTGCTAGCCAGGAGGCCAGGCCAGTCCACGGCCACCAATGAGATGGAGGTGAGCGTGAAAAACACTCTGGCCGGCATCGGCCCCAGTGTTAAAAACAGATCGATAGCCAGTCAGGCCTCGCTCGGCTGCGATCGCATCTGCCGCCCGATGCATCGCTGCGATGATCGTTGGAGAGATTGCAGAGACAGCGGCGGCATTTTCTGCGTGCAGGGTTGGAATAATCAAAACGTGTGTAGGTGCTTGAGGGTTGAGGTCGTTAAATGCAACGACGTTTTCATTGCGATAAATGATCTCGGCGGGAATCTGGCCTTCAATAATCTTGCAGAAGATGCACTCTGGATCTAGCGTCATAAGAAAAGGGTACTGCTCTACCAACTCTTAAGAAGTGTTTGTACAGCGGCAAGTCCAGCAATTCCTGCATGTGCGCTTCGAAATATTGGTCTACCCATCAAGGCAATCTTTGCGCCACTTGAAGTAAATGCTTCGAGCTCTTCATCAGTAATTCCACCTTCAGGTCCAATAATGATGAGGGCTTTTGCAACCTTAGGAGCTGTGATCGCAGAGAGTTTGCTCGTCGCACTTTCGTGGAATAGGAATGCGATATCGGTACGTGCGATCTCATCGATGACCTGCGCAGTTGTTAGCGGTCCAACGATTTCTGGAATGCGAAAACGTCGCGCTTGCTTACTTGCCTCGCGCACAGTCACATCCAACTTATCCAGAGTCTTATCGGCCTTACCGATACTGCGTGCTGATGACCAGAAGACAAGGCGATCTGCACCAGCTTCTGTCAGTAATTGTGCGCATGCCTTGAGTCGATCACCCTTTGGGAGCGCTTGGATAACTGTGTATTCAATATCAAGTGGTTCTTGGAATTCACTTTCGAGCACTTCACATTGCATGGACTTCTTTGCAACTTCGACCGCCTTTACCGTTGAGAAGCTTCCTTTGCCATCGCTGAGCCAGAAAACTTCACCAGGGCCGGTACGCAATACTCGGATTGCGTGGAGAGCATCCTCATTATCAAAGGTGTAAATCTGACCCACTGTTGTAGGTAGGTCATCGACGAAGAAGAGTGTGCGCATTTATCGACCGAAGGAATCTCTGAACTTACCGAGGAAGCTCTGATTCTTCCCCTTGGTGGTGGAATCGCCGACAACTTCGCCACGAGATTTTGCAAAGTCCTTGAGCAATTTCTCTTGTTCGCGAGAAAGCTTGGTCGGTGTCATCACGACGATATGCACGATCAGATCACCACGGCTATTGCTACGTAGACGAGTCATGCCGTGTCCCTTGAGCGCAACAGTCGAACCGGTCTGCGTACCTGCCTTGATCGCAATCTCTGATTGACCATCGAGAGTATCAACGGTGATCTTGGTGCCCAGCGCTGCGGCGGCAAATGAAATTTCAACTTCCATATGCAAGGTATCGCCATCGCGCACCAAAAACTCATGTTCTTCTTCAACGATCTCTACATAGAGATCTCCTGCTGGGCCGCCTCCTGCACCAACTTCACCACGGCCCGCTAACTGCATACGGTTTCCTGTTTCAACACCGGCAGGAATCTTTACTGGAATATTCTGTCGAGCACGTACGCGACCTTCACCAGCACACTCGCGGCATGGTTCTTGAATTACTGTTCCGAATCCAGAACATGTTCCACATGCACGAGATGTCATTACTTGGCCTAAGAATGATTTCTGAATCTGTTGTGTTTCGCCTCGTCCCTTACAGACCTGACACATTGATGGCGCAGTTCCCTTGGCGCAGCCTGAACCTGTACATGTTGGACAGACAACTGCATTCTCAATCGTGAGTTCGCGCTCGGTTCCAAAGCATGCTTCCGCCAAAGTTACTTGTACGCGAATAAGTGCATCTTGACCTTGGCGCATACGTGCGCGTGGTCCGCGATTGCCGCCTCCACCGAAGAATGCATCCATGATGTCGCTAAAGCCACCGAAACCTTGGCCGCCACCGGAGGCACCAAACCCACCAAAAGCCTGACCACCCATGTCATATTGCTGACGCTTCTGTGGGTCACTTAAAACTTCATAGGCCGCAGTGACATCTTTAAATTTATCTTGCACCGCTGGATCTGGATTTACATCGGGATGGAGTTCGCGAGCAATCTTTCGGTATGCCTTTTTGATCTCATCGGCAGATGCTTCGCGGGCAACGCCCAACATCTCATACAAATCTGCCATTACTTATAGCTTCCCTCTGTAATAAATCGACCTACATAACGGGCAACTGCACCTACTGCTGCCATAGAGCCAGCATAATCCATGCGCGTAGGTCCAAGAATTCCGAGTGCACCAAATGGCGTCAAACTATCTCCGTAACCGACGGTGACAAGAGATGTGGTCTTTAAATTCTTCTCACTCTGCTCTGAACCAATGCGAACTTTTACTGTATCGGCAGCATCACCAAGTAGTCGCAAGAGAACAACTTGCTCTTCGAGTGCTTCCAGTACTGGGTGCATTGATGTCGGGAAATCATCGCTAAAGCGGGCAAGATTTGCAGTTCCTGCCAAGACAACTTTTTCTTCAGGCTTCTCAATCGCCATTTCAATAACTACCGAAATGATCAGTGAAATATCTTTACGGTCAACCTGACTATAGCCTTCGATGATTCCGGTAATTCGGTCGGCAACTTCTGGCAGCGATTTTCCTGCCATTGCATTATTAAGTTGAGTACGAATACTTGCGATAAAGGCATCCTGGACATCACGAGTGAGTTCGATAACTCGCTGTTCTACTCGACCAGAGTCTGTAATCAGGATCATCATGATGCGAGATGTCGTCAAAGGGACAAGCTCCACGTGTCTGACTTTTGATTTAACAATTGATGGATACTGCACAACCGCTACCTGCTTAGTCACATCTGCTAGTAGGCGAACTGTACGAGTGACTACATCATCAAGGTCGTGAGCACCTTCCAAGAAAGATTCAATCGCGCGACGCTCGGGTGCTGATAGTGGTTTTACTTCCGCTAACTTATCCACGAATACTCGATAGCCACGATCAGTCGGAATTCGACCGGCGCTGGTATGCGGTGCCGTAATCAGACCTTCTTCTTCTAGAAGTGCCATCTCGTTACGAATTGTGGCAGGTGAGATTCCGAGTTCATGGCGATCTGCAATTGCTTTAGAACCCACAGGTTCTTGGGTAGCAACATACTCATCAACGATGGCGCGCAGAATCTCTAGGCGACGAGTTGATGTAGTCATAGCAGAGTAACTCTCTTTGTGGGATTACTTGTTAAGTACAAGTGCTATTGAGATCAATGTAAGCAAGAAGAATGCCGGAACAGAGGTGCGCAATTTATTCGCTCTGAAGTGTGTATATACGGCACCTGCCATAAAGACCCAAAGACCAACGAGTGGGAAGAAGAGCATCCAGTTCCACTTCATGCTGATGATTAATCCGAGCGCAAGTAGTGTCTCAAAGAATCCAATGACGCGAGCGAGTCCATCTGGAACGTTAACTTCGCGAGTGCCCGAGAGTCCTTTTTCGTTACCGCTGGCTTTTGAAAGACCAGAGATAACGAAGATGACGGCCAAGAATGCGACGATAACTGTCAGTGATGTGCTCATACGGCTAAAGGTACTACAGCCACGCTAGGCAAGCAGTTCGGCCACGATGCGATCGGCGATAAGGCGACCTGTAGCGGTGAGGATCAAAGTATCTGTGGCGTCAATGATCTGATCGGCCTTGATGTACTCAGTCATCCGCTCGTACTGCGCAACTGTTAGTGCACGCTTTGAAATACCTGTGCGGAGTCGACTGGCCAGCATGATGTACTCACTTTTACGTTGCTCATCGGTGAGCTCTTCTGAATCTGCAATTGGTGAGAGACCTTCAAAGAGTCTCTGCTTATATGCAGTGGGATGTTTAACATTCCAGAAACGTTTGCGATCAACATGTGAATGAGCGCCAGGTCCAAGGCCCCACCAATTTGCGGATTTCCAATACGCAATATTGTGGCGACATTCATGTCCAGGCTTTGCCCAATTCGAAAGTTCATACCATTTCAAACCTTTAAAGCCACATGCTTGATCAATGTAGAGATACATATCCGCCATCAAATCATCATCAGGGCTAGCCACATCACCGCGCTTAATCTGTGCTGCAAGCTTTGTACCTTCTTCAATGATTAAGGCGTATGCGCTGATGTGATCAACGCCGAGGTTGAGCGCCTGCGTCACAGTTGATTGCCAATCCTTAAGGCTCTCCCCCGGAGTTCCGTAGATTAAGTCAACGCTCACAGATTCAAATCCAGCAGCACGCGCCATATCTACTGCGCGCTTCACATTCTCAGGATCGTGGGTGCGATCAAG
>JBILXG010000052.1:0-5555 GCA_044369465.1 Candidatus Planktophila sp. | reverse complement strand
CATCAAAGTCGGGAAAACCAACTCTTACAGTTGATGAGAAGTCACAGACAGTTTCAGTTGCAACGGTAGTCGCACCAGTTGCAGCGCCTGTAGTCGAAGAGCGTCGACTTGTAATGCCGCCTCCACCGCGTCCAGTAAAGAGTGGAAAGAAGGTTGCGCCCCTTAAGCCAATTAAATCTGCGCCAACACCTGTCACCGCTGCAGCGGGTGAGTCCCCATGGAGCGCGACAGAGCTCAAGGCGATACGCGTTGAGCTTTCAAAAGAATTGCTTCGTCTTAAACATGAGCTTGAATCAATTGAAACCGAGATGGAAGCGTTGATCGCAGATTCTGGTGAAGGTGCTGGCGATGATCAAGCTGACTCAGGCACAAAGACCTTCGAACGCGAACATGAGATGTCGCTTGTGATCAATGCGCGCGACATGGTTCTGCAGACAGAGCGAGCTCTCGATCGTATTGATCGCAAGACCTACGGAAGTTGTGAAGATTGCGGAAACCCAATCGGTAAAGAGCGACTACAGGTATTTCCTCGCGCAACCCTTTGCATGATCTGTAAGCAGAAAGAAGAGCGACGCTAAAGGTGCCTCTGGCAAGACTTACTCATCACTGGCAGCGCCTCTACTTTCTTGCAGCGTTCATCTGGTTAATTGATTACTCAACGAAGGTCTGGGCTCTGAGTAATGTCAGCGAAGTTAAGCCAATAAAGATCATCGGATCATTCCTTCAACTTCGCTTAGTATTCAATCCGGGCGCCGCATTTAGCTTTGGCACAAGCTTTACCTTCGTCTTCACAATTCTTGCAATCCTTGCCGTTGCTGTTATTGCTTACTACGCAATCAAGATCACCGATCGCAGGTGGGCTGCCGTTTTGGGTCTTGCGCTAGGCGGTGTGCTTGGCAACCTCACAGATCGAATTTTCAGAGAACCATCCTTCTTTAATGGCCATGTCATCGACTGGATTGAGCTCCCGAACTTTCCGGTATTTAACATCGCGGATATGGCAATAGTCTGTGCAGCCTTACTATCAGTATTCTTAATCGCTAAGGAGATTCCTCCTTTTGCCCCACCAGGCGCGCAGAAGTAATCGAGGAGAACCGTGGCTAGAGAATTACGAACACTCAGCGTTCCAGAGGGCGTTGCTGGAGAGCGTATCGATAGCGCGCTCGTACGAGTATTGGGTTTGTCTCGTTCGGCAATTGTGCGACTTATTGAAGATGGTGACATCACCTGCGAAGGCAAAGCGCTAGGAAAATCAGATCGTGTTACTGCTTCACAAGTGATTGAAGTATTGCTCCCTGAAACTATCGAGCGCGATCCAATTCCACTTACTCCTTTAGAAGGACTCGATGTGGTCTATAACGATGACCATATTCTTGTGATCAATAAACCAGTGGGCTGCGCTGCTCATCCCAGTCCAGGATGGCATGGACCTACCGTGGTGGGAGCACTTGCTGCCGCCGGTTACACCATTTCAACTTCAGGTGCGGCAGAGCGCACTGGAATTGTTCATCGTCTCGATGTTGGTACAAGTGGCTTGATGGTTGTTGCAAAGACTGATCGTGCATTTACAGTACTGAAAGAAGCTTTTCGTACGCGCAGCGTAGATAAGACTTATCACGCACTCATCCAAGGACATATTGATCCACCAACTGGAACAATTGATGCACCAATTGATCGCCATCCAAAAGTCGATCATCGATTCGCTGTCGTTGCAGACGGTAAAGAGAGCATCACTCATTACGAACTCATCGAGTATTACAGAGCGGTGAGTATGGTCAAGGTTGAACTCGAAACCGGACGTACACATCAAATTCGCGTCCACTTCAGTGCGCTTAACCACCCGCTTGTCGGTGACACTACCTACGGGGCAGATCCCGTTCTAGCCAAATCACTGCAGATGTCACGTCCTTGGCTGCACGCTAAAGAGCTACGTTTTGCCCATCCCATCACTGAAGAGCAGATGGAGTTCAAGGCTCCATATCCAGATGACCTTCAGGCTTGCCTGGCGTTGCTATCCGATGCCGTCATTCCATAAGTGCTAATTTAGCCAGCCTATGAACGGCAATCCTTCAGATTCATTTGTACACCTGCACGTCCACACTGAGTACTCAATGCTCGATGGCGCTGCACGCGTTGGCGACTTGGTGGCTGAAGTTGCGCGCCAGGAGATGCCGGCGATAGCCATGACAGATCATGGAAACGTTTTTGGAGCATTTGATTTTTATAAGCAGGCAACAAAGGTTGGCGTAAAACCAATCATTGGAATCGAAGCCTATGTAGCACCTGAATCACGTCATGAGAAGAAGCGCGTGCAGTGGGCAAGTGGCGGTGAAGACGATGTCTCGGGTGGTGGTGCTTACACCCACATGACAATCTTGGCTGAAAACAATCAAGGCCTTGCAAACCTCTTCCGTCTCTCTTCGCTTGCTTCACTCGAAGGTTATTACTACAAACCGCGTATGGATCGCGAGCTCCTCTCTCGTTATGCAGATGGATTAATCGCAACTACAGGATGTCCTGGTGGTGAGATTCAGACAAGGCTTCGCATGGGCAATTACCGTGAAGCACTTCGTGCCGCAAGTGATTACAGAGATATCTTCGGGGCAGCGAATTTCTATCTTGAAGTGATGGATCACGGAATCGATATCGAAAACCGCGTCAAGGCTGACCTGCTCAAGCTTGGAAAAGAGCTCAAGCTTCCGCTCCTTGCAACTAACGATCTTCACTACACATTCCATGAAGATGCACCCGCTCATGAGGCGCTGCTCTGCGTCCAATCGGGGTCAACGCTGGCTGATCCCAAGCGCTTTAAATTTGATAACAGTGAATTCTATGTAAAGACAGCAGCGCAGATGCGTGAGCTTTTCAAAGATATTCCAGAGGCATGCGATAACACTCTTCTTATTGCAGAGCGTTGCAATGTGACGTTGCGCGAAGGCGAAAATCTTTTGCCTCAATTTGAAGTCCCAGCGGGCCAGACTGAGGATTCTTGGCTTCGAACACTCTCGCACGAAGGTTTAAAGAAGCGTTTGGGGGATCGTGCAACTGCAGAGCACATCACTCGCCTTGATTACGAACTCGATGTAATGATCAAGATGGGATTCCCTGGTTACTTCCTTGTTGTTGCAGACCTTTGTTCGCATGCACGCGAAGTTGGTATTCGCGTTGGTCCTGGTCGTGGTTCTGCTGCGGGTTCACTCGTTGCATACGCACTTGGAATTACTGGCTTAGATCCGATCGAACACGGATTACTTTTCGAGCGCTTCCTCAATCCTGAGCGAATCTCGATGCCCGATATCGATCTTGACTTCGACGAACGTCGCAGATCGGAGATGATCCGCTACGCAACACAGAAGTATGGTGATGACCGCGTCGCACAGATCATTACCTACGGAACAATTAAGTCTAAGCAGGCCCTTAAAGATGCCACTCGCGTTCTAGGCTATCCATACGTTATTGGCGAAAAACTCACCAAGGCGTTGCCGCCTTCAGTGATGGGCAAAGACATCACTCTCGGTGGGGTCTTTGATAAGGATGACCCACGACATGGTGAGGCTGGAGAATTCCGCACACTTTATGAGACTGACGTCGACTCGAAACGAGTTGTTGATCTTGCTCGTGGATTAGAAGGACTTAAACGTCAATGGGGCGTACATGCTGCAGGCGTTATTCTCTCGCGCGAACCGCTACTTGATGTCATTCCGATTCATCGTCGCGAAGCAGATGGTGCAATCATCACGCAATTCGACATGGGCGCATGTGAAGCGACTGGACTCCTTAAGATGGATTTCTTGGGGCTTCGAAATCTTTCAGTACTAGATGATGCTTTAGAGAATATAAAACTAAACCTTGGCATTGATGTCGTTCTTGAGGATCTACCACTGAGCGACGCCAAAACATTTGAGTTACTTGGACGTGGTGACACGTTAGGCGTCTTCCAGCTCGATGGTGGACCGATGCGCGCGCTGCTACGCAGCATGTCTCCAGATTCATTTGCGGATATCTCGGCTGTGATTGCGCTCTATCGCCCTGGTCCAATGGGAGAGAACGCACATAACAACTATGCAGACCGTAAAAATGGTCGCAAGCCAGTTGAAGCAATTCATCCAGAACTACGTGAACCGCTGGCAGATATTCTCGGTGACACCTACGGCCTCATCGTTTATCAAGAGCAAGTAATGGCGATTGCGCAGAAGGTGGCTGGATTCTCACTCGGTCGAGCAGATCTTCTGCGTAAGGCGATGGGAAAGAAGAATAAGGAGATTCTCGATAAGGAATACATTCCCTTTGAAGCAGGAATGAAAGCGAATGGATTCAGTAGCGCTGCAATAAAGAGACTTTGGGAAGTTCTGATCCCGTTCTCAGATTACGCATTTAACCGCGCTCACTCTGCTGGATATGGAGTTGTCTCTTTCTGGACCGCCTATCTCAAAGCGAACTTTCCAACTGAATATATGTCAGCACTTCTTACCAGCGTTCGCGATGATAAAGATAAATCTGCGCTCTATCTCTCTGAATGTCGGCGTATGGGAATTAACGTTCTGCCTCCAGATGTTAATGAATCAAATTCTGAGTACACACCGCGAGGAAGAGATATTCGCTTTGGGCTAGCCGCAATTCGCAACGTTGGAGAAGGCGTAGTTGCATCGATCAAAAGTGCACGCGAGGCCAAGGGAGCGTTTACTTCTTTCGGTGACTTCCTCGCCAAAGTTGATGCGCAGGTGTGCAATAAGAAGACAATTGAATCGCTCATTAAGGCAGGTGCATTTGATGATCTTGGCCATCATCGAAAGGCACTTGTCGCTATTCACTTAGAGGCGATAGATGCCGTCATTGAAAGTAAACGCGCAGAAGCTATCGGTCAATTTGATCTCTTCGGTGATACCGGTGGCTCAGCGATGACTGGTCTAGAAATCGAAATCCCTCAGGGTGAGTGGGATAAGTCAACGCTCCTAGCATTCGAACGCGAAATGCTCGGCCTCTATGTTTCAGATCATCCACTCCTAGGTGTTGAACACATTCTCCGATCGAATACAGATATGTCGATCAGCGCACTTCTCGATGACGGTGGAGCCCAAGATGGATTTGTCACTATCGGCGGATTGATCACGGGTATTTCGCGAAAAGTCTCGCGCACTGGTTCATCGTGGGCGATCGTGACCGTTGAAGATCTTGAGGGATCACTTGAAGTTCTCTTCTTTGCAAATACCTACAATCAATATGCACTCACTCTTGTTGAGGATCGCATTGTGACTATTCGAGGCCGAGTGGATCGACGAGATGACCAGGTTCGTTTCAGCGCATTTGAAATGACCTCACTTGATGTATCCAGTGGCCCAGTTGGTCCATTTATGATCACGCTTCCAATTTCACAATGCACTCCACCGATCGTCGAACGAGTTAAAGAGATTCTGCGATCACATCCCGGAAAGCGCGAAGTTCATCTTCAGATTGAAGATTCAGGAAAGAGCACCACAATGAAGATTGATGCCCTCGTCACATCATCGCCAAGTTTGAGCGCGGACCTCAAGAGCATTCTCGGCCCCGATTGCCTC
>JBILXG010000051.1:0-5562 GCA_044369465.1 Candidatus Planktophila sp. | reverse complement strand
CTCTTGCAAAGACTGATCTAAAAACTGCGCGAGGATATGTAGAAGCGCTTGTTCCACAAGAGTTGCGCCACTTCCTTGATGAAATCACTGCAGAGTTTGAACTAACGGTTGCAGAGATTTTATTGCTGACAAAGAAGAGCGCGCTCCTGAGTGAGCAGCCAGTCTTGGCTCGTACCTTGCAAGTGCGCGATGCTTATCTATCACCGCTCCATCTCTTGCAGATCAACTTGCTGCAACGTGTACGGGCCGAAAGCGCTGCAGCCGATCCAACGTTGATACGCGCACTATTACTGACCATTAATGGTGTTGCTGCCGGCCTTCGTAATACAGGCTGATTAAGAGTTAAATTTTCCCTGCGTTAACTCGAGTCCTTTTTCAATCAAGAACTCGACAACATCTGCGCCGCGTTCAATGAACTCATCAAGATCTTTCTTCTCTTCTTTACTAAATTGCTTCAAGACAAAGTCGGCAGGATCTTGCTGGCCCATAGGGCGGCCAATACCTAAACGCACACGGTAATAATCTGGAGTATTAAAGGCCGAGGTCATTGATTTCAAACCATTGTGGCCGTTATCGCCGCCACCTAATTTGGTACGGATTGCAGCAAAACCAATATCAAGTTCATCATGGAGAACAATGATCTTTTCAGGTTCAACAGAGTAGAAGTTTGCTAACGCTTTTATTGGTCCGCCGGTCTCATTCATATAGCTCTGAGATTTAGCGAGAATGATTTGGTGGGCATCGATGCCGACGCCTAATTTGTAGGCGGCAATATGTGTGCGAGATTTATGACTTGCCAGCTTTACAGAATGTCGTTTAACGAGTTGGTCAATCACCATCTGACCCACATTATGACGGGTGGCAGCGTATTGATCGCCTGGATTACCAAGGCCCACTACCAACCACGTCATAATGAGAAAGGGTACGGGTTAAGCGTCCTTCTTTTCAGCATCTGCTGCAGGTGCCGCAGCATCTGTTGCAGCAGCAGCAACTGGAGTCTCTTCGACTGCAGCTGTTGAGCGCTCAGACAAGTGAACGATGATCATCTTGGCATCGCTTGCAAGTGTTGTACCTGCAGGAAGAACAACATCTGATGCGTATCGAGAAGTTCCAGCAGCCATTCCTTCAATATCAAGTGTGAGGAACTTCGGAATAGAAGTTGCTTCAGCTTCAATTTCAATTGTGTGGTGGACGTGCTCGAGGATTCCATCTGGATCGTGCTTTCCTTCTGTGTGAACAGGAACTGCAACAGTTACCTTCTCACCGCGACGGACGAGTACGAGGTCGATGTGCTCAAGGATTTGCTTGAGTGGGTGGCGAACTACTGACTTAGGAAGTGTGAGTTCGACCTTTCCATCAATATCGATGTTAAGAAGAACGTTTGACTCTTTGAGAGCAACGCCAAGTTCTTTCGCTGGCAATGTGATGTGAAGTGGCTTCTCACCGTGGCCGTAGATAACTGCTGGGACAAGTCCTGCAACGCGTGCACGACGTGAAGCACCCTTACCGAATTCGGTACGTGTGGTGCCCTTGATTGATAATTCAGCCATTAAAAAAACTCCTAGTTAGAGGGATGCTCTGACTAGGAGTTGAAATCCTTGCCGTCGATAACGGTTTCGATCGAAACCCTCGCCAGAATGCGGCAAGACTATCCTGACTTAGCTGTGCCCGTCAAAAAGGCTAGTGACTGAGCCATCTTCGAAGACTTCGCGGATCGCGCGGCCTAGAAGTGGGGCAATTGTGAGCACAGTGAGCTTGTCGAAATGCTTGTCATCTGCAATCGGCAATGAGTTGGTAACTACGACCTCGACAGCGCGTGATTCCTTCAAACGCTCAACAGCAGGGCCTGAAAAGACTGCGTGAGTCGCCGCGATGATGACATCTTTCGCGCCACCTTCAAAGAGTGCGTCAACTGCCTTTGTGATTGTGCCTGCGGTATCGATCATGTCATCGATAACCACGCATGTGCGACCGGTGACATCACCAACGACGCGACCTGTCACTGATTCATTAGGAACAAGTGGGTCGCGTGTTTTGTGAATAAATGCGATCGGACATCCACCGAGTAGTTCTGACCAACGTTCTGCAACGCGTACACGACCTGAGTCAGGGGAAACGATGGTGAGCATAGAACGATCAACTTTGCTGCCAACATAATTTGCAAGCATTGGCAAGGCAAAGAGATGATCTACTGGACCATCAAAGAAACCTTGAATTTGTGAAGTGTGTAGATCGACAACCATGAGGCGATCAGCGCCTGCGGTTTTGTAAAGGTCTGCCATCAAGCGAGCTGAGATTGGCTCACGTCCGCGGTGCTTCTTATCCTGACGCGCGTATCCGTAGAACGGTGCAACAACTGTGATGCGCTTTGCAGATGCGCGCTTGAGTGCATCGACCATGATGAGTTGTTCCATGATCTGCTTGTTAACTGGAGCAGCGTGAGATTGAATTACGAATGCATCGCAACCACGAACTGATTCTTCAAAGCGAACAAAGATTTCACCATTTGCAAAGTCATATGCAGATGTTGGTGTGAGCGGAATGCCGAGTTCTGTTGCTACAGCTTCTGCGAGCTCTGGATATCCACGTCCTGAAAAGAGACGCAATCTTTTTTCAGAAGATAATCGGAGTTCGCTCAAAGGAGTTAGCCCTTCTTCTCATCACTATGACGCGAGGCTGCGTCTGCTGACTTTGTACCGGATCGCTTGCGCATGACCCAACCTAATACATTTCTCTGCTTTGCTCTAGCAACCCCGATTGCTCCGGGTGGCACATCCTCGGTGATCACTGAACCTGCGGCTGTGTAGGCGCCATCTCCGATTGTGATTGGGGCTACCAACATCGAATCGCTGCCGACTCGGACGTGATCACCCACTGTGGTGTGATGCTTTTCTACGCCGTCATAATTAACAAAGATAGTTGCGGCACCGATATTTGTGCCTTCTCCGATCGTTGCATCCCCGACGTAGGAAAGATGTGGAACTTTAGATCCTTCACCAACAACGGCATTTTTCATCTCAACAAATGCGCCAGCTTTAGTCGATGCACCAAGATCCGTGCCCGGACGTAAATATGTAAATGGTCCAACCTGCGCATCTTTACCAATGACTGCGCCCGTGCAATTTGATTCAATAACGTGAGCTCCTGCAGCAACCGTGCAATTGAGCAAGGTGGTGCGAGGTCCAATAACCGCGCCACTTGCAACTGTGGTCTTTCCAGCGACCCATGTACCAGGCAACAAGGTCACATCACTTGCAACCTGTGCCGTCGAATCAACCCAGGTTGTGAGTGGATCAACGATTGTTACACCTGACTTCATTAAATCTTCATTAATCAGATCACGTAGCAGGGCGGCGCTTTCAGCCAACTGACTACGATCATTAACTCCGAGAATTTCAATGAAGTCTTCGATCAGAACGGCGGCAATTGCGCCACCTTCGTTACCTAAGATTTCAAGAACATCTGTCAGGTAGAGCTCGCCTTGCGAATTATCGTTCTTTAACTTTCCAATTGCCCCAGCAAGCTTTGCGCCATCAAATGCGTAGACGCCTGAGTTAATTTCATAAATCGCCTTTTCAGTATCTGTGGCATCGCGCTCTTCAACAATACGAAGCAGTGAACCATCTTCACTACGGACAATGCGTCCGTAACCTGTTGGATCTGGGTGCTCTGCCGTCATGACCGAGGCGGTAAAGCCACCTTTGTGATGTACTTCTAAAAGCGCTGCTAGCGACTGACTTGAAAGCATTGGGGTATCGCCTGCAAGTACAAGAACTGTGCCGGTTGGGGTAATTCCTGCGAGCGCTAGTTGTGTTGCATGTCCGGTACCGCCGCGGTGCTCTTGAAAGACGGTGGTGGCATGTGGTGCGATCGCAGCTACATGTTCTTCAACAAGTTCGCGACCTGCGCCAACAACGATGCGTACATTCTTTGCATTCAATCCATCAACTGCGTGAAGAACATGTCCAAGAAGTGTGCGACCTGAAATTGAATGAAGAACCTTTGGAATTGAAGATTTCATTCGCGTGCCTTCTCCAGCGGCGAGAACAACCACTGTTTCTAGGCTCATATGTGAAGTGTAACTTGCTCCGCCACCAGGTATCGATCCTGGACCCTGGGCTTCAAAGGCCCATGTGCTAGCCACTACACAATGGCGGAACCCGTATTCTCCCTCATCACACAGGGTGCTGGCGACCAGAATGCGCAGAAGACGCACAAGGGTTAGAGAATTTTGGCTCCATGAACAGGTCCAAAGGCTCGCGCAACGCTGCCAACTACTCCACTTGAGGTCAAAGCAACGGCGAGATCTAATCCAGCCTCTTCATCTGCAACAAGAAATGCAACTGTGGGTCCTGAGCCAGAGACGATTGCGCCAAGTGCACCATATTCCTGACCCACATCAAGGACGAGCGATAGCGCAGGGCGCAATGTGCAGGCTGCGCTCTGTAGATCATTACTCAGTGATGCACCGACAGCTTTTGCATCGCCGGCAAGAAGTGCTTGCATCAATTGATCACTAATTCGTGGCGCAGAGATATCGCGTTCGGCGCGAAGGCGATCGCATTCTGCATAGACGGCAGGAGTTGAAAGTCCAACGCTAGAAAGTGCTAATACCCAGTGATAAGTACCGCGAGAAAGTGCTGACGTTAATTGATCGCCGTGACCTTGGCCGATCGCTGTTCCACCGGTGAGCATGAAGGGAACATCGCTACCAAGAGATGCTGCAAAATCATGTTGCTCTTCGCGACTCATATCTAATTCATAGAGATGATCAATTGCCAGAATTGTTGCGGCCGCATCAGCGCTTCCGCCAGCCATTCCACCTGCAACAGGAATGCTCTTCTTCACTTCGATATGTGCATCGATAGTGATTTCGTATTCGGATGCGATCAGTTGGGCGGCCTTAACAGCTAAGTTTGTATGATCTGCCGGAACGCCATGTGTGTGATCGCCAGTAATTGAAATAGTTATTCCAGATCCTGGCTGACTCTTTGTTACCGTCACATCATCAAAGATTGAGATGGCTTGAAAGACTGAGACGAGGTTGTGAAAGCCATCGACTTCGCGCGGGCCTACAGATAATTGGAGGTTGACCTTTGCAGGTACACGCACCGTTACGCTCTCTTTAGCCACGACTAGACCTTATTGCTTATTTGGCAATCTTGCAGAAGTCTTCAATGGTCAACGCTTCCCCACGTAAGGTTCCGTCGATGCCTACTGATTCAAGGTGTGCCTCGGCAGCAGCAGAACTTCCATACATAGATGACAAGGTCGAGCGGAGCATTTTTCTCCGTTGTGCAAAGGCGAGATCAATGATTGCGAAGACTTTCTTGCGCAGTACTTCATCACCCAGTGGCGCATGGCGCGTAAATCCAACAAGTTTGGAATCAACATTAGGCGCTGGCCAAAAGATAGATCGAGAGACTGAACCGGCCCCTGATACATCTGCCCACCAGGCAGCCTTTACGCTCGGGATTCCATACTCCTTGCTATTTGGTTTTGCAGCAAGACGATCAGCCACCTCTGCCTGAACCATCACAACACCGGTACGAAGTGTGGGAA
>JBILXG010000050.1:0-5617 GCA_044369465.1 Candidatus Planktophila sp. | reverse complement strand
TCATCTCGGATGATGAAAAGCTTGACTCGATTCAACATGATTTAGAGGCTCGTGCAATTAATTTGATGGCCCGCCAGCAACCGGTTGCACAAGATCTTCGCATCTTGGTGACCTCACTTCGCATGAGCGCAGACCTTGAGCGTATGGGCGATCTCTGCCACCACATCGCAAAGCTTGCACGTATGCGTTATCCAGAAGTTGCTGTGCCTGCTGAGCTTGTAAAAACCATCGAAAATATGGGTACCACAGCGGTGAAGATTATTGAGAAATCTACTCATGTTATTAAGACACAAGATCTCCAGGCTGCAATCGAGCTAGAGACCGATGATGACGAGATGGATAAATTACACCGCGCACTCTTTGTAGCTCTTCTGGATGATTCATGGTCACATGGAATCGAAGCAGCGATCGACATGACACTTCTTGGCCGCTACTACGAGCGTTGTGCTGACCATGCAGTATCGATTGCTCGTCGCGTTTACTTCCTTGTTAAAGGTGAGTACGCATCAGAGAGTCAAGCAGCGATCTAGATTTACTTCTTGCCTTGATTTGCAACTGCCTTGATGGCATCTGCCGCAGCAGCTGGATCTAAATACTTTCCACCTTTAACTACTGGTGTCAGATCTGCGTTGAGCGCATAGTGCAGCGGAATTCCGGTTGGAATATTCAACCCAGCGATATCTTCATCGCTAATTCCATCGAGGTGCTTAACGAGTGCGCGCAATGAATTTCCATGAGCGGTAACAAGAACAGTCTGTCCAGCTTTGAGGTCAGGAACGATTGATTCGTGCCAATAAGGAAGCATGCGAGAAACTACATCTTTCAGGCATTCAGTGCGTGGAAGATCTGCGCCTAAATCGCTGTAGCGAGGATCGGCATCTTGTGAGTACTGCGAGCCATCTTCGATAGCAGGAGGTGGCACATCAAATGAGCGACGCCAGAGCATAAATTGCTCTTCGCCGTATTCAGCCAAAGTCTGCGCCTTATCTTTTCCTTGCAGAGCTCCGTAGTGACGTTCATTTAAACGCCATGAACGCTTAACGGGAATCCAGTGACGATCGCAATTATCTAAAGCGAGCTGTGATGTTGTGATGGCGCGACGCAATAAAGATGTATGTACAACATCGGGCAAGAGCCCTGCTTCGCTTAAAAGAACTCCGCCGCGCTTTGCCTCTGCTTCACCTGTTGCTGACAGTCGAACATCGACCCAACCGGTAAAGAGATTCTTGGCATTCCATTCAGATTCGCCGTGGCGCAGAAGTATGAGATTCATAGGTACATCCTAAAGCAATGCAATCAATTGGTTAAATTAAATGCTTAAATGCATCAAGATTTGCTAGCGATTCACCGCGATTTACTCGCCATGCCCACTCGCGACGGATTGCATCTGCAAATCCAAGTTCTAGAAGTGGATTAAATGAGCTATCGGCATATTGCATGACTGAACCCAACAAGCGATCGAGTTCGACTTCATTAACAGCGCCCAGTGGCAGGCGACCAACAAGATAGATATCTCCGAGTTCATTGGTGGCAAATGCAATGCCATACATCGCAGCATTCTTGGCCATGCACCAGGCATGGACATCGCCGGCGTTTTCATCAGGTTTACGGATAACAAATGCGTTAATGCTTAAGGTGTGATCGCCGACAACGAGCGCGCAATGTGTTGCAAGCTTAGTTTGGCCCGGCAAGGTGACGAGAAATGTATGTTCTGACGGGCGATCGAATTCAAGGTTCTGATCTGCTAAAAAAGCTGCGATCACTTCGACTGTATTAAGAGCCACGGTTATCCAATAATTTTGCGCGCAGAGGCAGCTGAGGCAGAGGTCGCAATGATGCGATCGTAGATATCAAGTGTTCCGCGCGCAGTTGCATCCCAACCAAAATGCGATGCATGTTCGATTGCGCCCATTGAAAGCAGTACACGACGCTGTGGTTCTTGGATCAGACGGGCCAATACAGAAGACCAGGCACGTGGATCGTGGCCATCAACTAATACGCCAGAGATACCGTCAGCAACTGCTGTGCGAAGGCCACCAACCGCGGTGGCAACAACTGGAGTTCCACATGCTTGTGCTTCAAGTGCTACAAGGCCAAAACTTTCGGAATAACTTGGCACACAGACAAGATCTGCTGCGCGATACCACTGTGGAATTTGCGCACGTGGCACTGGATTTTCAAATCGCACAACATCACTAATGCCAAGCCAAGAAACCAAATCCTTAAGGCGTTCTACCTCACCGATACCGCTTCCTGATGCACCGCCCATGATGACGGTGATCAACTTAGGGCGAAGATGCGGCGAATGGTTGAGCATCTCTGCAACTGCACGGATTAATACTTCAGGACCTTTATGTGGCTGGATGCGACCAACAAATGCCAAGACATGAGCATCTGGTGGCAAACCGACGGCTTCGCGCGCCGCTTTACGTCCATCGCCAGCAGTAAATGTGTAGAGATCTACGCCCGGACTTACCACGCTGACATTGTCTGGACAGGCTTCATAGAGAGATACCAAGCTAGCTGCCTCTGCATCTGTATTTGCAATCAACGCATCTGCTGCGGCAACAACTTGTGTCTCACCTTGCACACGAATCATTGGCTCGGGTCTTTCACCTTCAGCCAGATTCATATTCTTTACCCGCGCCATGGTGTGCATGGTGTGGGCTAGTGGAATGCCAAATTTCTTTGCGGAGGGCATCGCAACTTTTCCAGAGATCCAATAATGTGAATGAAGGACATCATATTTTTCGTTTTCAAGCACCGCCGAAAATGCTTCAGAAATATTCGGAATTAACGCTGGAAGCTCTTCTTTTGTTGCGCTATTTGCGCCGATATTTAAATGGCGCACACGAACACCTGCAGAAAGTTCAACAATATCTGGAAGCTCAGGACTATGTCTGCGTGTAAAGATATCTACAGAGACGCCCATCGCAGCCATACGTTCTGCTGATTCAACAACATAGATATTCATGCCACCAGCATCGCCAGCACCTGGTTGATCAAGTGGCGATGTATGCACCATCAAGGTGGCAATACGCGGATTCATAAGTAAAGGGTAGAACGAATTAGAAGGTTGCGCGAATAGTCCCGATTACTCGCGGGCCGCCCATCACCTTTTCAGGCTCAAATGGGCTATCGATGCCGAAAGATTTCAAGCACGCATGTGTCAACGTGCGGAAAGGACGAAGTGCACCATCGCTGACTTTAAATACAAAGGTACGTCCATCAGGCAACGATGCAATCTCTACAGCCTCTGCTCCATCTTTCATGAAGAGCCCTGGCACAGATTGCATCATCTCTGTCGTTAATCGACCAACGCCAGCCACCATCAAAGGATGTGTGCGATATGCCTCAACAACTCTTTGATGAATTGGATCTGTTGAAATTGTAATCGCACGAATTGAACGTGCAAGACCAGCCATTGTTAAGAGAAATAGTGGTGCACCGCAACCATCTGTGCTTGTCAGTGCAACAGCTTCACCGGCTAATAGTTCAAGCTCTGCTTTGCAGGCAACCTGTAGTGGATGCGCAGGATCAAGGTAATTCTCGATCGGCCAATTGTTTTTCACACAGGTAAGTAACATCGCTGCATGTTTTCCACTGCAGTTCATAGTGATACGTGTTGCATCCTTATCGCCCCACGCTTTGCGCTCAGCATCTCCTAACGGACGATCCAGCGAACATTGCAGTGCGATCTCATCCAACCCAGCCATCGCCAGTATTTCTCGCACACCATCAAGATGCATCGCAGCACCCGAATGACTTGATGCAGCAAGGGCTAACAACCGTGGCTCGAGATCTAGCCCATGTCGCACCATCGCAGATGCTTGAATAGATTTAATCGTTGAACGTGGAAAGACAAGTGCGTCAGCATCGCCCAGTTGGCGATGGATACTTCCATCCGAGTTAAGCGCTAAGAGATAACCGCGGTGCGTTGATTCCACAACACCATCGCGTACATATTCAGCAAGAAGTGCGTCGGTACTCATTCGCTCTGTCTTTCTAACGATGACCAAATATGTGCCTGTAACTCTTGTCCTTCTGCTGCCATGTCGTAGGCAAAGAATAATTCGCCAGCAACAAGTCCGTATAGACGCACACCTGCTGTCACAATCTTTGCAGACGGTGCGGAATACCCTTGATCTAATACGAGTTGAATCTTTGGACCATCAAATGTTCCAACCCAACCTTCTGCAATACCGGTTGAATGCGTAACCACAACTTCCAAAACGTTATTTGGCTTTACCCGCCAGAAACCAGCCTCTGATGCACCTGGGCGAAGAATGTCGCCCTTGTCATCGATGATCCATGAACGTGAAAAGTAATTCAAGAAGGGGCGACCATCGTGGTTAAAGACCACTTCATGTGCGTATTCAAAGGTCTCAATGTTTGGATATTCACCGCGACCTTTACCGCGCCATGTTCCGACCATCCACGCAAGTGGATTGAGATCAGGATGTAATCCTTCAGGAATTGTGAAGACCATTAAAGTCTGCCTCTCTTATACGTACGAGGATTCTGTGATTGCGACTTTCGATACGAACGAAAACCAAGAAAGAAGAGAAGGAGTGACGTAAGGGCGGCAACTACACCAACTGCACCCATCGTCACCGTCTCCATGGGTTAAGAGTAAGCGATCTTAAGCGGGAACTATGCAGGAACTATGACTTGTTGCGCAGCGCTGATTCCACCGACAGTAAGAACTGCCTCAACCGGCGTTGTTCGCTTAATGACGGCCAGTGCAATTGGCCCAAGTTCGTGATGGCGGGCGACAGTGCCGAGAAAACCAACAACTACGCCATCATTTTCAACGGGCGTACCGGTAGCTGGCATCACAACTGCGCTGCCATCAAGGTGCAACATCACAAGGCGACGTGGGGGATTTCCGAGATTAAATACCTTTGCCACCGTTTCTTGTCCGCGATAACAACCTTTATTCATATGAACTGCTTTACCTAAAACACCAAGCTCATTAGGAATAGATTTGTGATCGGTATCAAAACCAATACGAGGTCGCCCTGCTGCAACGCGAAGTGCATCGAGAGCCCACATACCAACTTGCATCGCGTGCGCATCAAAAGCTTTCTTCATCTCATCAAGTTCACTCCGTGGCACAAGTGCATACGGCCCACCTAAATCTGTTGGAACACCTGGTGCGCGCAGCACAACATATTCAGCACTCGCGTCCCGCACTTCAACCTGGCGAGTAAAGATCATCTTCGTTAAGTAACCGAGCAAACCTTCACAATAATCTGGAGCAACAACAGCCCAGCATGTACTGCCATCATCAACTAACAAGAATTGATATTCGACATGTCCGCGTGGATCTAGGACCATCACATCAACCCACACACCAGGAACTAAATCAGTCAGGTGCTGCGTTGTGACATCATGCAACCAGGTCAGACGATCAACGCCTGAAATTGAAATTACCTTAAGGTGTGAAAGATCTGCCCATGCAGTGCCGGCTTCGAGAGCTTTCTCTTCCTTAAACGGTTCGCCGAAATGCCAGATAGCGCCCTGATCTGGGCCCTCTTCAACAAATACAGCGGTCATACCTGCAAGTGTAGAACTACTTATCTACACACGCAGCACAGGTGCCGTAGATCGCAAA
>JBILXG010000049.1:0-5658 GCA_044369465.1 Candidatus Planktophila sp. | reverse complement strand
GCGGCGCGCTAACCAACTGCGCTACTGGGCCTTTCCAAGGAAGTAAGAGCTTCGCGAATCGAATCGCACTCTGCTCATCTCCTCCTACCTTTGCAGGTAGTAAAGGAAGCAGAGAACTGCTTACTTCTTCGTGCCCCCAACGGGATTCGAACCCGTGTTACCGCCGTGAAAGGGCGATGTCCTAGGCCCCTAGACGATGGGGACGTTAAAGGCTGGCCTATCGTACCCGTGGATAAGACCTAAAACCAAAACGAGATTTACTGCGCTATTTCTACTGCTTCTGCTGCGCCTACTGGGTTTTCTCGCTTATTTCGAAGGGCCAATAGCGAGCTTGTGACAAGGGCGGCACCTGCTGCAAAGAGTCCGAGGGCTGAACCTACCGATCCACCCAATGTTTCTGCGACAAATTCACCAACACCAACAGTTGTTGTTAACACCGCCGTCAATACCAACGGCCATGAATGCACGCGCAGATAGAGCCACGCTGTTGCACCGGCGACTGCAATCATTGCAAGGTAGGAAAGCCAATGTTCTGCATCGATAAAGAGAACTTGTGTTGCGATAAAGAGAGTTGCTCCACCGAAGATATATCCGAGCAAGGTGTCGAGATAATTTCTATACGTAAAGAAGATCCACGCGCCACCCAAAACTAGGAAGTACGTTCCGATATAGATAGCCATCCCAGATCCATCTGGAGTCAGATCAGAGAGAGCCATAATTCCTGAGATAAAGATGTATCCATAAAGAATCACGTGACCCACAAAGGTTTGAACCATGTAATAGCCAATCAAGGCGATTGCGGTACCTGCCAAAAATGCAATTGTCGGCGCATCGCGCCGTGGATCAAGAATTGCCAGAGTTCCAGTTGTACTCGCAGCCGCTAATCCATAGAGAACGCCAGATAGACGTGATTTAACTGCAGTACTTGTTCCAACAAAGGTACCGAGCGCAAAGAGGGCAATCGCAAGTGCGCCAAAGAGAATCCCACGTTGTAATTGAGTGAATGCTTCCCATTGACGAGCAGTGACAATTGTTACTGCGATAACAACGAATGCACCACCGAGATATCCGGCAATCTCTGCCAAAACACTCTTTCGTGAATCAGTTAAATCTTCCGTTGATTCATATTGAGTGCGAACCAGATCAGCCTGAGCGGCGCTCAAAGACCCGTCATGCACGAGCGCATCGAGGGCCGCATCAAGCTTTCTACTATCTGCCATGGGTTAGAGCAAGCTCCAACGAATAGTGATCGAGACCGTGACATCTTGGTTTCCAAGATCAATCTCAGTAGCCATTGAATCGGCTGCCTTTGCAACACCCCGAAGTGGTTCATATGAAACCGGGCTTGAATTCTCAACAAGGTATGTCACTTTGCCGAGCTTTACATCAAGGAGTTCGGCATATGACTTCGCCTTTGCGCGAGCATTTGCAACTGCTGCAGCGCGCGCTGATGCTGTTGCTTTAGCTGAATCAAGAACAAATGGTGTTGCGCCTTGGATCTGTACATCATCTCCAGCAGCTGCGACTACATCGTCAACGACCGCGCCAGCACTTGCTGCGTTGCGAACGATGACTTCAAAGCTCTGGGATGCACGGTAACCAATCTGGACTGAGCCTTTATCCTGTGTGTAGTTGTACTCAGGGTAGACAGAGATGCTCGTTGTCTTAATGTCCTTAGTGGCAATCTTCTTAGCAACAAGTGCTGCGCGTACCTTTGCTGCAGCCGTTGAAGTCTTTGATAGAGCCAGCGCGCTTGTGCCTGCTACGAGTGAGACAGAAGCGTTGATACGGACCGCATCAGGGGTTACCTGAACGATGCCTTCTGCATTAACGGTGACGTAGCGCTCTGGAGTGGCTGCCGATGCTGGAAGTGCAAAGGCGGCTGCTGCGACAAGGACCACTACTGGGATTGCGATGAGTTTCTTTGTAAGTTTCATGAGGTAAGTATCGCACCTCTTTATAACGTTTATCTGTGTAGTAACTGATACAACTCTGTGTGATCTGCAGACATTTTTCCCAACGAGAAATAACGGGTAGCCCTCTCTCGTCCCGCTTTACCCATAATTTCACGTAGAACAGGGTCAATCGCTAGCTTCTGTAGTGCATCTGCAAGTGCTGCCGGCTCACTATCTACGAGGTATCCATTTACTTCGTGCACCACAATGTCACTAATAGATCCCACCCCAGTAGCCACTATCGGTAGCGATGCTTGCGCTGCTTGAATCAAAGTCAGCGGAATACCTTCATTATCGCTAGTCAAGATCGCGATATCACTTGCGGCAAAGAGCGCACCAATATCTTTGCGCCATCCCAAGAACCTCACCGGCAGATCACGTCTTTCAGAATCCCGTTTGGTCGCTTCAAAGAGGTCACCCTCACCGGCAACGATAAATTTCACAGGCAAATTACGTGCCTTTATTTCAGCCGCTGTATTCAACAAACGATCAGGCCGCTTAATCGCAGTCATTCGCCCGACATAGGCCACATAGATATCACCCGATGCCATATCAAACTGCTGGCGTGCAACTTCCTTAGCAACCTTCGCAGGCTCAACAAGTCCTGGATAGAAGACGCGATACTGATCAGCCTTTCCAATCCCTGCTGCCAACAAATCTGTTTTCACCTGATTGCCAACTGCTACCAATACATCGGTGCGCTTTGCCAAAAACTTTTCGATTGCAATTACGAGCTTTACCTTCCACCCATTGAAGTACCCGTGGAGCAAGTGGCCGTGAAATGTATGTATCCGCTTTGCACTGCGGCCAGCCAGGATCGCAGCCAATCGACCAAGCACGCCAGCTTTTGCAGTGTGAGTATGAATGACATCGGGTGCAATCCTTTTAATCATTGCAACGAGTGCGAAAAAGGCACGAACATCTGAGACCACTGAGACCGAGCGACCAAGGCCAGCAATGCGTGTGGCCTTGATATCTGTCGCTACTGTTTCTAAGTAATCAGCCTCATCCGAATCACAATATCCAGTAATCAGCACTTGTTCGACCTTTGAAGAATCGATACTGCGCATTAAGTCGGCGACGATGACTGCAGGACCACCCACATTCATACGTGCAATGATCTGCACGACCTTTACCTTCTTCACCGCCTGAGCCATGTGGTTATCTTCTCGCAAAAGCAGGGATAATTGCGGACATGAGCACCGGCCAATTCGTATCGCGCTGCACCGCAGATGCGATGTCATCGGCGGCCACCTCAATCAAAGATGGAAATCTCGTGGCCTTTCCAACAGAGACTGTCTATGGGCTCGGTGCTGATGCATCACAAGAAAAAGCCGTCGCCAAGATTTATGCCGCAAAGGGTCGCCCAGCGGATCACCCGCTTATCGTTCACATCTCCTCTATGGATGGTATTGGATATTGGGCAGATGAGATTTCAGAGTACGCAATCGCGTTAGCCCGTGCATTTTGGCCAGGGCCAATGACACTTATTTGTAAGCGATCACCTGCGGCGAAAGATTTTGTCACCGGGGGACAAGAGACAGTTGGCTTGCGAGTACCTGATCACGTTGTTGCACTCGCACTTCTAGATGCTGCAAAAGAAATAGGTGTGCACGGTATTGCCGCCCCCAGCGCCAACCGCTTTGGCCATGTCTCACCAACGACTGCCGAAGCTGTTCGTGAGGAACTCGATCAATATCTTTCACCACAGGACATAATCCTTGATGGCGGCCCATCACAAGTTGGCGTTGAATCAACAATCATTGACTGCACCGGCAACAACCCACACATTCTTCGCCCTGGTGCAATTACCCAAGCCATGATTGAAGAAGTCACCGGTCTTAAAGTGACCGATGCACAGAACGAAATTCGCGTAAGTGGTTCACTTGAAAATCACTACGCACCACAAGCAATCGTTGTACTCGATACAACTCCACAATCAGGTGATGGATACATCGCAATGAGTGATAAACAAACACCTGACGGAGTTATTCGTTTAGCAGCACCACAATCAATCGAAGAATATGCACGCATTCTCTACTCATCACTTCGCGATGGCGATTCACAAAAACTAAACCGCATCTGTATCGATCAACCAGCCGGAGATGGCCTTGCCATCGCTATCTGCGACCGCTTGCAGCGCGCAGCCCGTGGGCGCTAGAGGTGAATAAACTCGGCTAAGATATGTCAGCATTTACATGCAGTTGGGGCCTTTAGCTCAGTCGGTAGAGCAACGGACTTTTAATCCGTGGGTCGTGGGTTCGAGCCCCACAGGGCCCACTCTTATCGGAAATCACCCCACACTAGAGCTGACCATTCCACGACCAGTCGAGGTCTCACTGGACATTTACGGACTACCCCCGCATAAATCTTTGACCATTCAACGGTAATAACAACGACGGCCCACACGGGGCCGCTATTGAACCGGAGTGGCCCCCATGCGCGACATTCGTACCTTCATCGATTGGTTGAGCTATCACCCAACCTGCGATGAGATCTCGCGCGCTCTGGTCATGGAATACATGGCATCCCTTGGCGCCTGCTGTGCGCGCATCGGGCGTCTGCATCCGAATGATTCGCTCGAATTCTTAGGCGAGTACGGTTTTGATGCCGGTAAAGCTAAACAAACTTTTCCTAGCGAAGTCTGGCGTTCGTGGGAGAGCGATGAAGCTCTGATCGCACTTGGAAAGAATTCTGCGCCATGGAATCCTGCAAAGAATTTGTTAATGATTCAACTACGCGAACGTGGCGCAGTCCATGGTTATCTCGTACTTCGTTTTTCAAAGCCGGTAGAGGATACTGAATCAGTTGAAGAAGTTGCACGCAATTACGCTGTTGCACTCGGTCTCTATCTCTCACTTTCGCACGAGCCAGGATCTGCATCCACTCGTAACGTAGTTGATCGCATGGAAACTGGATCAGATCAACTAACTCCTCGTCAGATCTCAATCTTGCGTGGAATGGTTGAAGGAAAAACCAATCACGAACTTGCAAATGAACTTGGCTTTAGCGTCAGCACAATTCGCCACGAGACGATGCGTATCTATCAAGCGCTTGCTGTCAGTGATCGCAAAGAGGCAGCGAAGAAAGCACTTTCTCTAGCACTTATCTGATCTGCATCTGTGGCATGATCTGCAGGTGAGCAAGAGTAAATCGCAATCCTGGCTTGGTCTTTATATTGCACTTGGCATCGTCTGGGGTTGCTCCTTCATATTCATCAAACTTGGTCTCGAATTTCTCACTCCATTTGGCGTCGCATTTGGTCGTTGCGCACTCGGTGCACTGGCGTTACTTGTTTACTTAAAGTTAAAAGGATTGACGTTAGTACGAGATAGAAAAATGATTGGCCATCTCTGGGTTGTCTCCCTGTTACTTAATGTAATTCCTGGAATTTTCTTTGCCTGGGCTGAGACTGAAGTAACCTCGATATTGGCTGGCATTATCAATGCTGTAACCCCGCTAATGACCCTCATTGCAATCATGGTGGTTTCTCGCAATGAAAAACCAACTAGACCGCAGGTAGTTGGCTTAATACTTGGCTTTCTTGGGGTTTTGACGGTACTTGGAGCATGGCAGGGGTTGGGGGATAACCCTCTCTGGGCAATTCTTATTCTTCTTGCAGCAGTGACGTGTTACGGATTCTCATTTCCCTATAGCCGCAGATTTATTTTGCCAGCACAGCTAAAACCAGAAGTAATGGCGG
>JBILXG010000048.1:0-5695 GCA_044369465.1 Candidatus Planktophila sp. | reverse complement strand
GCGGTTACAATTAGTCTATGAGCGCAAACATCTCCGCTCGAGTGTTTCTCGCCAGATTAGCTGGAACGGCAGTTTTTGATCCCAATGGTGATCCAGTTGGCAAGGTGAGAGACGCTGTCGCGACCCTGCGCACAAATAATCAGCCTCCTCGAATTCTCGGTCTCATTGTCGAAGTTCCATTACGACGACGTGTCTTTGTTCCAATTACTCGCGTGACTTCAATTGAATCTGGAACCGTCGTCATTACCGGTCTAGTGAATATGCGACGCTTTGAATCACGTGCAGGCGAGATTCTAGTTTTGGGTGACATGTTAGATAGATCTGTCACTCTTGTTGAGACCGGTGAATCCGTTCTTGTTGAAGATCTTGGGATGGAACAGAATCGCACAGGTGACTGGCTCATGACTCGCGTGCACATCATGAAACGTGGTCAAGGAATTCGGCGTAAGGGGGCAACCTCTACGGTTGCTTGGGAAGAAGTTCAAGGCTTTGCATCTACTGAAAATGAGCAGGGAACTTCAAACTTACTTTCAACACTAAGCAATTTGCGTGCAGCGGATTTAGCCGCCGTTATTCAAGATTTAGCTCCGAAGCGACGAGTTGAAGTTGCACGCGCACTTGATGATGAGAGATTGGCCGATGTCCTAGAAGAGATGGATGAGGCCGAGCGCGTCGCACTTTTGAGTGAACTCGAAGGTGAACGAGCTGCAGATGTACTCGGTGAAATGGATCCCGATGATGCAGCAGATTTGCTCCGTGAAATCGGTGAAGTGCGAGCACAAGAACTTATTGACTTGATGGAGCCTGAAGATGCCGAGGATGTTATTCGTTTGATGACATACGAGGATTACTCAGCTGGTGGAATGATGACAACTGAACCACTCATCATGAGTGCTGATTACACAGTTGCAGATGCACTCGCCGCTGTTCGCAAGAGTGAAATTTCACCAGCGCTTGCATCACAAGTATTTGTGACAAGACAACCACTTGAAACTCCGACTGGTCGTTTCATCGGAATGGTTCACTACCAACGTCTACTTCGTGAACCACCAGCGACACTTTTAGGCTCCCTGGTTGATACCGATACTCAGGGGTTGAGTCCTGAAGCAACGCTTAATGAGGTTTCTTCCTATCTCGCGAGCTATAACTTGCTCAGCGTCCCAGTTGTCGATGGAAATGAGCGTTTATTGGGCGCTGTTACAGTCGATGACGTACTCGATCACTTACTTCCAGATAACTGGCGTATTGATCATCGTGATCACACTCGTACAGATTTAGAAACTATTACGCAAGAAGTTGAAGGGCAGGTGTAAAGATGGCTCGCAAGAATGGTTTAGATACTCCTCGCGAAACAAGACGTACCCTGCGTCCAAATATCGATGCTGAGGCCTTTGGCCGTCTATCCGAAAAGTTCGCACGTTTTCTTGGAACGGCTCGCTTCTTGGTTTATATGACTGTCTTCGTACTCTCTTGGGTTCTGTGGAATTCTTTAGCACCTACTGATATTCGCTTTGATAAATACCCATTTATCTTCCTTACTTTAATTCTCTCCCTGCAAGCCTCCTATGCCGCGCCTTTGATTCTTTTGGCTCAAAATCGCCAGGCAGATAGAGATCGAATTGCGCTAGCTGAAGATCGTGCTCGTAATGATCGCAGTATGGCTGATACGGAATATCTCACTCGTGAACTTGCAAGTCTTCGAATCGCACTTGGAGATGTCGCAACGCGCGACTTCCTCAAAGATCAATTAGAAGATATGGCGCAGGAAATTGTCGTCGAGTTACGACGAGATTCCGAGTCTGACGCCAAGAAGTGATTTATCTCGAATCACTAACTTATCTGTAATTGCCATAATCGCTTCCGCCGTTGGACTATCAGGCAGTGCATGAACAATCGGAGCGCCTGAATCTCCACCGGTTCGCAATTCTGGAGCGAATGGAATCTTTCCAAGAAGTGGAACATCAGCGCCAACAAGAGTAGAGAGGCGAGCAGATGTTTCTTCTCCCCCACCTTCACCAAAGAGCGCAGTTAACTCACCGCAAGATGGACAGATAAATCCCGACATATTCTCAATAACACCGATGACTCTCTGATGCATTTGGTGTGCAATTCGTCCGGCTCGCTCTGCTACTTCCGCAGCCGCTACTTGAGGCGTTGTAACAACTAAAATTTCAGAGGTAGGAATGAGTTGACCTAGTGAAATTGCAAGGTCCCCAGTTCCAGGTGGAAGATCAAGAAGTAAGAGATCTAAATCGCCCCAATAAGCATCTGAAAGAAGTTGCTCGAGGACCTTATGGAGTAGTGGGCCGCGATATGCAACAGCATCGGCACGCTCTGGCTTAAACATCTCCATCGAGACAGTTTTTACTCCATAACTTTCGGGTGGAATAAACATCTGATCGATAACGGTTGGACGTACGCCAACTAGTCCCATTAAGCGTGGGATCGAGTGACCATATACATCCGCGTCAAGAATTCCAACGCGTAAACCTTTCTTTGCGGCAGCAACAGCAAGATTAGCTGTAACTGATGACTTACCCACGCCACCTTTGCCTGATGCAACACCAATGACTCGAGTTAATGATTCAGGTTGTGCAAAGGGAATAAATTTTTCACGTCCGCCCCTGACAAGAAGTTTCACCTTGTTGCGTCCTTCTTCTGTCATGACTCCAAAATTAATACGGACATCCTTGACACCATCTACAGCACCCACTGCTGAAGTGATGTCGGCAGTAAGTCGATCCTTCATCGGACACCCTGAAATTGTCAGCAAGATTGTCAGATCAACAACTCCTGATGATTCGCTGACACTTTCAACCATTCCAAGTTCTGGCAGTGCACGATGCAGTTCTGGGTCTTGCACTGTTGCGAGGGCTGCGTTGATCTTCTCAATTATTGTCATAGAAGGTCAGGATCAATTTGAGGTTTAAATGCTGATCCACCATTTTTTCCCTGACTCGCTTTCTCATCTTCTTCTTCAAGAACTGAGGCAACGTGTTTCTTGATAAAAGTCTTTGGGTTCAGATCTGCTGGCTTAAGATCTTCAAAACCCGGCCCTAAGTTTTGACGAATTTCAGCGGTGGCAGAGTTTGTTAACGAGCGAACCTTCCTGATCATTTTTGCCAGATCAGAAGCCACTCGCGGCATGCGTTCAGGCCCAACAAGAATCAGCGCAAGAATTACCAGCCCAATCATCTCTCCAAAGCCAAAATCAACCATTACTTACCTGCCGTTAGTGTGAGGGATGTGGTGAATTTCTTGCCAGATCGAATGTATTCAATCTCGACTCTATCTCCCACATTCTTGGATCGAATCGCGACAATGAGTTCTTCCGGGGTTGTCACTGTACGCCCGTCAAATTTTACAATCAAATCTCCTGCACGAAGTCCAGCTTTAGCTGCGGGGCCACCGGGAAGAATCGCATTGGATGTATCCGCAATTCTTGCCCCATCGCCGGCATATTGCATGTCGACAGAAACTCCCACAACTGGATACGTTGCCTTTCCATTCTTAATCAACTGCTCCGCAGTCTTTCGCGCCTGATTAATCGGAATCGCAAACCCTAATCCGATTGAACCTGATTGCGATGAGAGGGAAGATGAACCCAATGTTGCAATTGCAGAGTTAACTCCAATGACAGCACCTGCAGAGTTAACGAGTGGCCCCCCAGAATTTCCAGGATTAATTGCCGCATCAGTTTGGATGGCGTTGATAAAGGAACTATCTCCTGCTGATTCACCAGCAGTGACAGCACGATCTTTCGCGCTGACAATTCCAAGAGTGACAGTTCCAGAAAGACCAAGTGGAGAGCCAATGGCAATTACTGAATCTCCGACTGCAACTTGTTCGCTATCACCGAAAGTGAGTGCGGTGAGTCCTTTGCGATCAATTTTCAAAACTGCAAGATCATAGGAAGAGTCGCGACCAACAATTGTTGCATCCAAGGTTGTTCCATCATTGAGCTGCACTTCAATACGGCCAGTACTTCCTGCGGCGTCAGAAATCACATGGTTATTAGTCAAGATATATCCAGTGCTATCAATAACAAATCCGGTACCTGTTCCACCACCGGATGCACTCCGTGCAGAGATTGATACAACAGATGGGAGTACGCGTTGGGCAATGTCTGCAACCGACCCTGGTGGTCTTTCAATTGATGCGCTTACTGAAGATAGTTTAATTTCATGACCGAAGAGCGATCCGGAAGAACTTGCTCCAAATACTGCTCCAACTAAACCTGCAATCGCAGCCATCAGGAGAGCATTTGAGCGTGTGACAAATTTAGCTTTCCCGTGAGATGACGACGGCACCCACCATGGACCTGTTCCCATTGGTTCGCTCATATCTCTATCTTTCTACAACTTCGTAGCAAGTAACAAGCCATCCCCTAGCGGGATGAGTGAAGTAACCCACTTGTCTGTCTCGCTCTTAAGTTGTTTACCAGCATCACGGAGAGCAATTGTCTTGGGATCGCGCTGAGCGGGATCATTGACCTTGGCTCCGCCAAAGAAGTTATCAATGACAAATACGCCGCCACTGCGCAAAATACGATGGGCTTCAACTATCGCATCCTGTAAATCTTCCGCGTTATCTCTGAAAATCACAAGATCATAAGCACGATCTGCAAGCTTTGTCATCACTTCAATTGCAGGGTTAGTAATGAGTCGAAAGCGTGACTGTGCAATCTGCGCATCGTGAAGTGCAATCTTTGCGATTGCAGAATGCTCTTGTTCGCCATCAATTGAAGTCAGTGTTCCGCTTGGCAACATTCCTTCAAGCACCCAGAGCGCACCCACTCCAGAACCTGTTCCAATTTCTACCACGGATTGAGCATCGAGAATGTGTGCGAGGTGGCGAAGATAAGCACCAACACCAGGAGTGACATCAACTGCGCCAACTTCACTTCCACGAGACCTGGCCTGTGTTTTATCAACGCTCTCGCCAATGAAGCTCTCGGCGTAGGAGTGTGGGTCAATCTGATTGATCATGAGAGGGATGTTAGCCACTCCACGAGTAAACGCACGCCGAATCCAGTTCCGCCTTTAGGATTTTCGCCAGAATCACTCTCGCTACGAGCGGTACCTGCGATATCAAGGTGAACCCACTGGCGATCACCTACAAATTGTTCAAGAAATAGCGCAGCCGTCACTGATCCAGCGCCGTAGTGACCCTTATCGGCGGTGTGATTGAGATCTGCGATATCGCTCTCTAATCCATCTGTGTAATCGTCGATCAGCGGCATATGCCAAACGTGGTCTCCTGTGCGTTCGCCAATTTCATACATTGTGCGAGCAAGTTGAGAATTGCGCGTGTACATCGCAGCGTATTTAAGTCCAAGTCCAAGCTTTATCGCTCCAGTGAGAGTTGCAATATCGACTACGTAGTCTGGGTCAAGATTAAGATCTGCAAAAGCTAATCCATCTGCGAGAACTAAACGTCCCTCCGCATCTGTGTTAATTACTTCAACTGTTTTCCCACCGTAATGTTTGATGACATCGCTGGGGCGCTGGGAAGTTCCAGAAAGCGCATTTTCAGCACACATCATTAAGACGCTGACCTTCACTTGTGCGCCAAGTTGTGGAAGTGCGCTGATTGTTGCAAGCGCAGCTGCTGACCCTGCCATATCGCTCTTCATCGCCATCATCGTGTCGTATGGACGCTTGAGCGAAATTCCTCCAGTGTCGAAGGTGATTCC
>JBILXG010000047.1:0-5710 GCA_044369465.1 Candidatus Planktophila sp. | reverse complement strand
GAAGGCAACCCAAGCCGTAACTGGATTAACGACCACCTTGTTTATACACACGGATTTGGATTCGTAGCCGCTTTCGGTAACTCTCGTGATGCTGATGGAAAGCCAACATTTGCCGTTGGTGATCTTCCATCTACTAAGGGTCTTGGCGAATTCGAACCACGTATCTACTTCGGCGAAAACGTCCCTGACTACTCAATCATTGGTGGAGTAAAGACTGATAACCCAGTCGAATTCGATTATCCAGATGATAATTCTCCAAACGGACAGAAGAACGTTACTTACTCAGGCAAGGGTGGCGTTCCGGTCGGAAGCACACTCAACAAGTTGCTCTTTGCAATCAAGTATCAGGAGCAGCGCATTCTGCTTTCAAGTTTGATTAACAAGGATTCGAAGATTCTCTTTGAACGTAACCCACGCGATCGTGTTGCAAAGGTTGCGCCATGGTTGACCCTTGATGGAGATCCATATCCAGCAATTGTTGACGGTCGCATCCAGTGGATCATCGATGGCTACACAACAAGTGCTAGCTACCCATATTCACAGACCACAACACTTTCTACTGCAACAACTGATGCGCTTACTGCAAATTCAGGTGCCGTTACTGCACAAGCAAATCGAAATGTGAATTACATCCGTAACTCTGTAAAGGCAACAGTTGATGCCTATGACGGCACAGTTACTTTGTACCAGTGGGATGAGAAGGATCCAGTTCTAAAGACTTGGATGAAGGCCTTCCCTGGCACAGTAACCCCAAAGAGCAAGATGTCTGCCCAGTTACTTGATCACGTTCGTTACCCAGAAGATCTCTTCCGTGTTCAACGCGATGTCTTGAGTTCGTATCACGTCAAGACATCTGATGCGTTCTATGGAGGACAAGATTTCTGGCGCGTGCCACGTGATCCTTCAACATTCGGTGCAAACGCTGCTGCGCAACCTCCTTACTATCTGACACTTCAGCTGCCAGGTGCGAAAGAGCCAGCATTCTCACTCACCACTCCATTTGTTCCACGAGGTGGTCGTGAAAACCTTTCAGCTTTTGCAGTTGTTAACTCAACCAATGGACCTGACTACGGCAAGATGACTGTGTTACAACTTCCACGTAGTACAAACGTGGCAGGACCATCACAGGTTGCATCAAACTTCGAAGCGAAGCCAGAAGTTGCTAACTCACTCTCGCTCTTGCGTCAGGGTGGCTCTGATGTAGTTCTCGGAAACTTGCTGACACTTCCAGTTGGAAACGGTCTGCTCTACGTGCAACCTGTATATGTAAGAGCAACGTCAAATGCTGCTGCATATCCACTTCTGCAGAAAGTTCTTGTTTCATTCGGAGATCAAATTGGTTTTGATGACACTCTTAAGGGTGCACTTGATCAGGTCTTCGGTGGAAACTCCGGAACACAAGCAGGCGGTGGCAATGTTGATTCAGGCGGATCTTCTTCCGATGCATCAAGTGCAATTGCAAGCGCCATCTCTGCATATAAGGATGGATTAGCTGCATTGGCAAAGGGAGATTTCGCTGCATACGATCGCGCACAGAAGCGATTGAAATCAGCACTCGATGCTGCTGCAAATGCACAGAAGAAGTAGGTAATTACTTCTCAATTTGGTGCTTTACCTGCGGGCGATTAGGATTGCGCTACCGACGCGGGGTGGAGCAGCTCGGTAGCTCGCTGGGCTCATAACCCAGAGGTCGTAGGTTCAAATCCTGCCCCCGCTACTAGAATGTGAATGGCCTGTAAGGTTCGATGAACCTTCCGGGCCATTACACTTTTAAGAAGATTAAACAGAGGAGCACACGTGAGTAATCAAGTCACCACAACAATCGCAATCGATCTAGAGAATCGCAATCGCGCGACCGTATTCTGGCGCGGAATCATTGTTATGCCCGTCTTGATATTTGTAACTAGCTTTACCCCAAATGCCTTTTCGGATGACTCGGTGGCGGCGATGGGGGCGACAGGATTTCTAATTCTGCCAACAATTCTTGCAATTCTCTTCCGTGGAATTTACCCAAGCTATGTGCTGAGCTTTAACCACGCGGTTATCGAACTTGAAACTCGTCTCTTTGGCTACATCCTTCTTCTCAATGATGACTACCCATCAATCGAACGTAACCCACGTGTGGCTGTGCTTTTCCCAGATGTTGAAGGTGGAGCAAAGCTCAACCGCGGTCTCCCACTTGTGAAGTGGTTCTTAGCAATTCCGCTCTACATCGTCGGACTCTTCTATCTCGTACTTACAGTGATCGCCACAGTACTTGCATGGGCACTTACCTCCTTGACCGGAAAGTATCCAGAGTGGGCGGCAGAGATTGTTCTTGGAACTATCGCTTACTGGAACCGCGTACAAGGGTATGCATGGTTACTGGTTACAGATGAGTATCCAACATTTAGCCTTAAGGGTTAAGTCACTTAATGACAAAGCACTTAATTTTTTGAGGGATTATCTCTTGGACCGAACCACGTGTGAGCTTCCACTGCCTTGCCGCCGACGCCTGATTCCCAACCCCGTGGAACCGTTCTTGGTATCGCTGGGCCTTGCTGGCCATGACGTTGTAGATCATGCATGATGCGCATTTGTTCCCGTAGAGCAACCTCCTGCTCAGGAGTTAGCGGAACTTGAGCTCTCTTAAAGAGCTTCTTAAATAAACTTATAAGCCGCATCACTGGCTCTCCTTGAATGCTGTACACATAGAATCCATGATAGATGGAGTTACTAGCGATTTGATCCTGGCTCGACCGTTCAACAAAAGAGACAAAGGTAAGAAGCAAGTCACCTTATGGGTACTCGCTTGAAAGACGCACAGTATCGACCCGCACAAAGACTGCCCCCTACACTGCCCCCGCCGTCAATCGCTTGCCCGATGCAATAATTAGGAGCACTACTCAAGCATTCAGCATTTGCATAGGTCGGAGTTGGATAGGTCAGTGAAAATAGAAAAATAGTACTCAGTACGACAGCTATCTTTTTTCCCAGATGATTTGCTTTCATCAACGCCTCCACTCTTTTTTCAATGAATTGCGAAATTATTTATTAACCAGCGTGATTTCGACAACGCTAAAAATGGTCATGAGTAGTCATAATCTGAGAACTGTCACTTGGTCGAACTAATCGCTAACCTCTAACCAAGGTGATATCTACATTAAGCCCTAAACTGAATCAAACGAACCCGATCAAATAAGTTGTCGCACGACCTAATACTAATGTAATTCATTTGCTATTTAGCGAATACGAAGCGAGTTCGTTACTACGACGAGTGAACTTGCTGCCATTGCTGCTGCTGCATACATAGGTGTCAGAGCTCCGGCAATTGCAATCGGAATACCGATCACGTTGTAGGCAAATGCCCAACCAAGGTTGACCTTGATCGTGCGAAGTGTGCGGGTTGCTAACTTCAGCGCGCCAACAACTCCCATGAGGCCTGGGCGCATCAGAGTGATATCAGCGCTGCCAATTGCTGAATCAGTTCCGGTTCCCATTGCAATACTGAGATCTGCGGCTGCGAGTGCTGCAGCATCGTTGATGCCATCACCAATCATCAAGACAGTGTTTCCCTGTGCTTTGAAATCTTCAACAACTTTAAGTTTTTCTTGCGGCAAGGTATGGGCGATTACGTTGCTGGCTGGAATTCCAACAAGGGATGCGATGTGATTGGCGCTCTCCTTGTTATCTCCTGTGACAAGCCACGGTGTAATCCCACGATCAATGAGTGCAGTAATGGTCTCTGCTGCATCTTCTTTAACTTCATCGGAAGTTGTAAAGAGCGCGAGTGCAACGCCATCCCAAGCAAGTACCGAGACGCTCTCACCACGGAAACGTGCCTGTTCAATTCCAGCAACGATCTGCTCATCAAATGGAACAGAGCTATGCGCAATTGCTTCAGGAGTTCCGATAAGAACGACGGGTGAGAAATCACCAACCTTGATGCGGCCACCAACTCCAGAGCCAGGTGTTTGTGTGAAATCTGTGAGCGAGGCAAGCGTTGCCCCACGTGAAATTGCATAGGACGAGATTGCTTTAGCGATTGGATGATCGTTTGCACTCTCTAAAGTCAGGGCAGTTGAAAGAATCATTCGCTCATTTATTGAGCCCGCAATCTGGGATCCAAGTGCCTTCTGAGCACTCGTTGGAATCAATACGTCGTTGACCTTCATAACACCTGTTGTGAGTGTGCCCGTCTTATCGAGAACGGCAACGTTGACTTCCTTGGCAAGTTCTAGGACGTGTGGCTTACGCAAGACAATTCCACGAGATGCGCCTCGACCTGATGCTACAACGAGTGCAACTGGAGTTGCTAAGCCGAGTGCACAAGGGCAGGCGATCACAAGAACGGTGATGGCTACTGAGATAGAGGTGGAAAGTGAACGGCCATCGCCACCGTTAATCACTGCATCAAGGTAGTAATACCAAAGAAAGAATGTACCGATTGCAACGAGAGTGACGACAGGTACAAAAACGGCAGAAATTCGATCAGCTAAACGCTGGATTGGTGCTTTTGCACTCTGTGCTTCAACGACCATCGCAGTAATTCGAGCAAGTTCGGTATCGCTTCCGATACGCGTTGCGCGCACAATAATGCGACCATTGTTATTCATCGCTGCACCGATTACAGATGAACCTGGCGATACATCAACAGGGATTGATTCACCTGTGAGCATGGAGTTATCAACGGAAGAATTACCTGAAATAACGATGCCATCTGTTGGAATTCGCGCTCCTGGCTTAACAACAAACTCATCACCAATGACAAGATGTTCAATCGGAATCAAAACTTCAAGCCCATTACGAAGAACGGTCACTTCTTTTGCACTCAGTGAGAGAAGTGATGTAAGCGCGCTACTTGCACGGTGCTTGGCACGTGATTCAAGATAGCGACCAAGGATTACAAAGAGGAGTACACCGGCTGCTACTTCGGTATAGACATCCCCATCACCAGTTGAATTTGCATAGATAGACCAACCAAATGCTGCAATCGATCCCATTGAAATCAAGGTATCCATCGTTGGATGTTTGATATTGCGCAGGGCAGCACGGTGAATAGGCCATGCGACAAAGAAAATCAGCGGAGTTGTAAGCCCTATGGCAACCCATGCAGTTGGTGAGTAGAGCGGATGTGGCAGACCCACGATGTCGAGAAGTTCGTGGACTTGCATGTCGATCCACATGTGCCACTCCATCACCATTGAGATAGAGATAGCTGGAACCGCAAAGAGAATTGCCCAAAAGAGTGCCAACGCGGATTTTCTATTCTGTAACGCTGGTCCTTGGCTATCTTCAAGAAGAGTTGCACCGTACCCAGCAGATTTAATCTTGGAGATGATGGTTTGAGTTGGTAGCTCTTCCGGTGCCAAAACATGAACAGTTTCGCTGGCAAAGTTCACCGATGCGCGAACTCCAGGCACAGTGTTGAGCGCACGTTCTACCGAAGCCACACAGGAAGAACACGTCATTCCTGTTACTGAATACGTTGTTGCAACGAGCGTTGCCTTCTCAAGATTGATCTTGATTTCAGGCTCACGGTGGCGCATTAAGTCGATCGAAATATCTTCAGCCACTTATTTGCCCCCCGGATTGAGCGCTGCAACGATCGCGCTATGAAGCGCACCATTTGATGAAATTGCGTTGGGACCAAATGGTCCATCTACTCCATCGAGAGAAGAGAACTTTCCGCCTGCTTCACGAACAATCAGATCTAGGGCGGCCATATCCC